>JAFIHO010000312.1 GCA_017849395.1 Hyphomicrobiales bacterium | reverse complement strand
TGGCCGCGCGCTTTGGCCTCGTTGATCAGCTTGATGACATCGGCGGATTTGCCCCACACATCCTCGCCCAGCGCCTTGATGTGCGAGAAATGGACGGGAATGTTGGCCTCGCGTCCGATGCGCAGCACTTCCTGGGTCGAGGCGATGATGCCGATGGAATAGGAAGACTCGTCGCGCTGGTGAGTGTCATAGATGCCGCCGCGCTTGGCCGCTTCTTTCGCCAGTTCGATCACCTCTTCGGTCTTGGCATAGCTTTGCGGCGCATAGAACAGGCCCGCCGACAGACCCAGCGCGCCTTCGCACATGCCTTTGGCGACAAGCTGCTTTTCCGTCGCCAGTTCGGCGGCATTGGGCGCGCGCGCATCCTGTCCGATCACGCGGCTTCTGATGGTGCCATAGCCGACATAGGAGGCGGCGTTGATGCCGATGCCCTGCTGGCGGAATTTGGCGAACTGGTTGCCCAGTTCGGGCAGGCCGCCGCCATCCACGCCCAGAATCACGGTGGTGACGCCCTGGGTCAGATAGGCCGGCGCGCGCCGTTCCTTGGCGTCGGGATTTTCCAGGAAATACTGGGAATGGCTGTGGCCGTCGATGAAGCCCGGCGACACGATCATGCCCTTGGCGTCGATGGTGCGCCGCGCGGTCACATTCGCCTTTGGCCCGACGTAGGTGATGCGCTCGCCGGTGATGGCGACCTCGCCGACAAAGCCCTTGTTGCCCTCCGAGCCGTCATAGATCGTGCCGCCGCGGATGAGGATATCGGCCGCCTGTTGTGCGTTGGCCGCGCCGGCCGCCGCCAGCAAGGCGCAGGTGGCGGTGAACAATTTTCCAAAGGTCCGAATGCGCATCATGTTTCCCTGTGTCGTGAGATTTTGTGCAGGCTACGCCCGCGCGGCATGTTGCAAAAGTGGATTTCCCGTCAGGTGCAGCTGCCCGCCTTTGGCGTGCGCGGCAACGGGCGGCCCGACAGCGCGTCGGTGAATTTGCCATTGTCGATGGCCAGCTTGCCGTTCACCACCAGATTGGTGACCCCGGTGGACAGAACCGCGGGATGCACATAGTCCGACTTGGGCGCGAAGGTGTTGGGATTGAACACCACGATGTCGGCGTAATAGCCGTTCTTCAGATAGCCGCGTTGAACCAGCGAATACTGGTCCGCCGCCAGGCCGGATGAGCGGCGCACATAGGTCGGCAGATCGATCACCTTCCGCTTCTTCACATACTCATCATATTTGATCGACAGGCTGGAATAGGTGCGCGGATGGTTCGATCCGCCGTCCGAACTGGTCGAGACCCAGGGCTGTTTCATGAAATTGTCCACGTCGCCTTGCGACATGTTGAAGGAGACGATGGACTCCCGCTCGGTCTGGCGCAGGATGCGGATGGCCGCCTCGATGGGATCGACTTTCCATTCCTTCGCCACTTCGTCCAGATATTTGCCGCTCCAGGGCTTGCCCGGATTGGAGAACAGGATGGCGTGCGGCCCGTTGCGGCGGCGCAGATTGTCCGTCATCTCCTGCCGGATCTTCGGCATCAGCGCGGTGTCGTTGAAACGCTTGATCATGGCGGGATAGCCGCCATCCACCACCCAGCGCGGCACCAGCGCCGCCGACAATCCGGTATGCGAGGCGAGCCAGGGATACTGGTTGGCGGTGACATTCTGGCCGCGCGCCTTGGCTTCGTTGATGAGCCGGATGACATCGGCCGACTTGCCCCACACATCCTCGCCCAGTGCCTTGATGTGGGAGAAATGGACGGGAATGTTGGCCTCGCGCCCGATGCGCAGCACTTCCTGGGTCGAGGCGATGATGCCGATGGAATAGGACGACTCGTCGCGCTGATGCGTGTCGTAGATGCCGCCCCGCTTTGACGCCTCCTTCGCTAGTTCGATGATCTCGTCGGTCTTGGCGAAACTTTGCGGCGCATAGAAAAGCCCGGTGGACAGGCCCAGCGCGCCCTCGCACATGCCTTTGGCGACAAGCTGCTTTTCCGTCGCCAGTTCCGCGGGATTGGGGGCGCGCGCGTCCTGGCCGATGATGCGCTCGCGGATCGTGCTGTAGCCGACATAGGAGGCCATGTTCGGGCCGGTGCCGGTGCGGCGGTATCTGTCGAACTGGCTCTTCAGTTCGATCTCGCCGCGTCCGTCTACGCCGATGATAACGGTGGTGACGCCCTGCGCCAGGAAGGGCTCGACCCGCCGTTCCTTCGCATCGGGATTGTCCAGCCAGCGCTGGGAATGATTGTGCCCGTCGATGAATCCGGGCGCGACCACCATGCCCTTGGCGTCGATGGTGCGCCGCGCGGTGACATTCGCCTTCGGCCCGACATAGGTGATGCGGTCGCCGGTTATCGCGATGTCGCCGGTATAACCCTTGTTGCCTTCCGAGCCGTCATAGATCGTGCCGCCGCGGATCAGCAGATCGGCGCCCTGCTGCGCCGCCGCCGGTCCCGCGAAAGCCGCAAGAACCGCCAGTGCTGCCTGCATTTTCCAACGCATCGTCATGGATTTTCCCCTTCGCCGTGCCACGGGCATTGTCTGCCCTGTCTTGAGCCTGCTGCTTCAAATATGCGGCAAAGCTGCAACCCGGGCAACGCCGCGCGGGCGCGGCGGCGCTTCTTTAACTTTGGACTGCAATTGCCGCTGTCTATAGGCCGATGCCTTTGGAAAGGCTGGGCAGCGGCGCGAACTGTTGCTACCGTCTCCGTCAGGAAGGGGATTTTTCGTGTCGCGCCATAACGAAGAAAAACAGGCCGCGCGTTCGCTGTATCCGGAGCTCTGGACCGGCCTGCTGTTTCTTCTGGGCGGCGCGGGCATGCTGGCCGCTGCCCGTTTCGATCATCGCCTCTCGCCCGCCCTGCTTCGCCTGTTTCTGGAGCTGGGCGCGGTTTTTCTGGTCGCGGCGGCGGGATTCCTGGCTGCTTACCTGACGGCGCGGGCCCGGCGGCGCGGCGTCTTTGTCCGCCGCACCATCACTCGCCAGGGCAACAGGAAGTTGCATCCGCTGGTCGAAAAGGCGCGCAATGTTTGGGACCGCGTCCGGCTGTTCCTGGCCAACATCGACTGGATCGGCGACTGGCTGGCGGTGGTGACAAGCTTCGTGCTGGCGGTCGTTGCCCTGGCCGCGCTGCGCGGGGTTTGGCTGATGGCCCTGCCGCCGTCCCCGCCCGCCATGGTCGATGAGTTGACCGTCGGCATCCTGTTCGCGCTGTGCTTCCCGCTGCTGGTGATCGAGCGCAAATATGCCGGCACGCCGGAAGCCGCGCTGACCGAAGCTCCGATGCTGGATCGCATTGTGCGCGTGCCGCTGCTGGCCTGCCTGCTGCTGGCGCTGGCGGCGGGCATACGCTGGCTTGGTTCGGGCCTCTTTATCTATCCCGAAAAGCTCGTGATGATCGTCACGGCGCTGGTGGCGCTGGAACTAGCGCTGCGCAGCGCGGTCTATATCTTCGCGCCGCTCCAGCCGTTGCCAACCCGCCGCAGCCATGCCGATAGTTTCGTCGCCGGGCTGATCCGTCCCGCGCCGCCCAACTTCATCGCGCTGAGCGCATCGGTGCAGCGCCAGGTCGGCATCGACCTGGCGCGGAGCTGGGCGCTGTCCTTCATCAAGCGCGCGATGGTGCCGCTGGCGCTGGGCATGATCCTGTTTATCTGGCTTTTGACGGGCGTCACGGCGCTGGGCCTGAATGACCGCGCCGTCTATGAATCCTTCGGCACGCCGCGCGCCGTGCTGCATTCGGGCCTGCATGTGCATTGGCCCTGGCCTTTCGGAAAGTTGCGGCCTGTCGAATATGGCCGGGTGCATGAGAGCGCGGTGGAATACGCGCCCGAAGGCGCGGCCGAAGCACAGCCCAAAGCCGAGGCCCGCACCGTCAACGATATCGAAGGCGCGCCGCCCCGCGCGGTGGACCGGCTGTGGGACACGTCCCATGCCGAGGCGACAGGCTATCTCGTCGCCGCCACATCGGAAGGCCGCCCCAGCTTCGAGGCCGTGGAAGTCGATCTGGGCGTGATCTGGCGCATCGGCATGACGGACGAGGATGCCAGGAAAGCGGCCTACAACATCGCCGAACCAGATACGCTGATCCGCAGCATCGCCAGCCAGATGCTGGCGGGCTATTTCGCCAACACCACCACCAATGCGATCCTGGGCCAGGATCGCGAAGCCTTTGTCCGCAATTTCCAGCGCGAATTGCAGCAGCGTGTGGCGGCCCTGGACAGCGGCGTCGATATCATGTCGGTGGTGGTGCAGGGCATCCATCCGCCGCCCAAGGCCGCCACCGCCTATCAGGGTGTGCAGGCCGCCGCCATCGCCTCGGTGGTGCGGGTGAACACGGCGCGCGCCGAAGCGGCGCGCGAGATGAAGATGGCGGGGCTGGTCGCTACCTCCACCACCAATGACGCCACCGCCGCCGCCGAAGAACGCATCAATGGCGCGCGGCGCGACTTCACCCTGTTCGACGCGGACCGCAAGGCCTACCAGATCGGCGGCGCGGCCTTTTTGTTCGAGCGCCGCATCGCGCGCATGAACAAGGGACTGCTCGACCGTCCGCTCATCATCGTCGATCACCGCATTCCGCGCGAGGCCGCGCCCACCGTCAACCTCCTGCCCGCGCGCGGCGGCGGAGGCGGCGGTTCGGGACTGGCGCCCAGCGACGACTGATCACGGGGAAAGACGAGAATGGCCGACACCTATCGCGATCACCATGCCGACGATCCCGGCGACAATCCCTTCTACCAGAACCGGCGCTACATCATCGCCGCCGTGGTGGTGGCCGCGCTGGTACTCTCCGCCTGTCTGGTGCTGGTCAATCCGGGCGAGGCGGTGGTGATCACCCGTTTCGGCAATCCGGTGCGGGTGATGACAAGCCCCGGCCTTGCCTTCAAGCTGCCGCCGCCGATCGAGAATGCCGTGGCGGTGGATCTGCGCCTGCGCACCACCTCCAGCGGGCTGCATGATGTCGGCACCCGCGATGGCCTGCGCATCCTGGTGCAGGCGTACATCGCCTGGCAGGTGCCTGCCGACCCGGACCATATCCGCCAGTTCCTGCGCGCGGTGCGCAACGAACCCGCCACGGCGGCGGACCAGTTGCGCAGTTTCACCGGATCATCGCTGGAAACCGTCGCCGCAGGCTTCAATCTCGCCAACCTGGTCAATATCGACAAGGCGCAGTTGCGCCTGCCCCAGTTCGAAAGCGCGCTGCGCCAGCGGCTGAATGCCCAGGCGCTGCGCGTCTATGGCGTCACGGTGCGGCAGGTGGGGCTGGAGCGGCTGACGCTGCCTGCGCAAACCCTCAATGCCACCATCGAACGCATGAAGGCCGAGCGCGACACGGTGGCGGCGGAACGTTCCGCCGAGGGCGAACGCGCGGCGGCGCAGATCCAGTCCGACGCCAATCGCGACAGCCGCGTGCTGATCGCCAAGGCCAATGCCGATGCCGCCGAGATCGAAGCCAAATCGCGCATCGAGGCGGCGGGCATCTACCGCAAGGCCTATGCGGGCGATCCGCAGCTTTACAGCCTGCTGCGCTCGCTGGATTCGCTGGACACGATTGTCGGCCCCAATACGCGGATGATCCTGCGCACCGACGCCGCGCCCTTCCGGGTGTTGGTGGATGGCGCAAGCGGCGCGGGTGCGAAGAAGTAAGATGGCGAACGCCGAAGACCTGCGCGAAGAGATGAAAGACGTTGGCCCGCTGGGCCAGGCGGTCGCGCTGGCGTTCCGGTTTCTGTTCATCGGCGCCTGCGTCATCGCCGCGGGCTGGTTCGTGTCCAATTTCCGCCAGGTGCCGCCCGACAGTCAGGCGGTGGTGATGCGTTTCGGCGCGGTCGCGCGCATCCAGGGGCCGGGCCTTCTGATGGCGCTGCCGCGTCCGTTGGAGACTGTCGTGCTGCTGCCCGCGCCCGCGCGCCAGATGCCGCTGCGCATCGAGCGTTTCGTGGAAGGGGCCAGCGTCGGTGCCACCACATCCGGCTTCGAACTCAGCCGCGATCCGCGCCAGAATGGCGGCTTCCTGCTGACCGGCGATTCCAATGTGGTGCATCTGGAGGCGCAGCTTTTCTATCAGGTGAGCGATCCGGTCGCCTACATGATCGCGGAATCGCATGTGCGTCCGGCGCTGCAACGGCTGTTCATCGCCAGCGCCATCGCGGTGGTGGGCCGCCGCAGCCTCGATTCCATACTTGTGGCGCGGCCCGAAGTCGCGGCGCGCGCCTCCGAAGCCGCTGAGCGCGAGCGTTTCCGCGCCGATCTGGTGAACGAAGTGAACAAGCGTCTGGCCGAGTTGAACAGCGGCGATGACAGTCTGGGCATCACCGTGTCGCGCGCCGATCTTGTGCCCTCCATTCCCGCGGGGGCCAAGGAAGGCTTCGACAATGTGCTGACCGTCACCCAGAGCGCGGACACCGCCGTGGCCCAGGCCCGTACCGCCGCGCAATTCACCACCCAGGACGCCAACAGCAAGAAAGATCACATCGCCACCGACGCCACCGCCACGGCGGAGGAGATCGTTACCAACGCCAAGACCCAGACCGCGTCCATCGCCGCGCTGGCGCAGCAGCAGCAGGATATGTCGCGATCCATGCTGATGACGCGCTATTTCTATGACCGTATCGAACCGATCCTGAAAAAGGCGGCCGGTATCGACGTGGTGGACGACAAGGGCACGGTGCGCACCATCCATCCCGGCGTCTATGCCGCGCCCAACCGCCGGACAAACCAATGAGCGCAGCCGGAACCGCCCATGACGATGTGCTGCTGTCCGGCAAGGAACAGCGGGCGCTGGCCACGCGCCTTTCGCTGTCGCTGGCGGCGGCGGGCTGCCTGGTGGTTTCGGTGGGCTGGGAATTGTTCGATCCGGCCCAACGCGATGTCGCACAACTGGTGGCGGGTCTGGCTGCCATCCTGGTCGGCGTTCCCGCGCTGCAATCGGCCTGGAACAGCCTGCGCAATCCCGATCTGCATGGCATCACCGACCAGTTGATCGCGCTGGCCTTCATCGCCGCCTGGGCCAATGGCGATCTCATTACCGCCACCCTGCTGCCGCTCATCATGATGATTGGCCATATTCTGGAAGAACGCTCCCTGCTGGGCTCGCAGGAAGCGATCCGCGCCCTGTCGCGCCTGACCGAGGCGACAGCGCGGCGCTACAACGCCAATGGCGAAGTGGTGGAAGTGTCGGCAGGCGCGCTCAGGCCCGGCGACCTGATCGAAGTGCGCGCGGGTGACCGTATTCCCGCCGATGGCATCATCGAAAACGGCCGCTCCGCCGTGGACACCGCCTCGATCACCGGCGAATCCGTGCCGATAGATGTCGATCCCGGCGATCAGGTGTTCAACGGCTCGATCAATGTCGAAGGCCTGCTGGCCGTGCGCATCACCAAGGTCGGCAGCGAGACGACATTGGGCCGCGTCATCGGTCTGATGCAGGAGGCAGAGACGATCAAGCCCGCCGTCACGCGCCTTCTGGAGCGTTACGCGCCGCGCTACATCGTGTTCGTGCTGCTGCTGACGGCCTGCATCTGGTTCCTGTCGGGCAGCACGGCGTCCATGCTGGCGGTGCTGGTGGCGTCCTGCCCCTCGGCGCTGGTGCTGGCCGCGCCCGCCACCTCCATCGCCGCCATCGCGGTCGCCAGCCGTCACGGCATATTGGTGAAGGGCTCGGCCTTTCTCGAACAACTCGCCACCGTCGATGCCGTGGTGTTCGACAAGACAGGAACCCTGACACTGGGCGAGCTGCGCCTTGTGGGCACCGCGCCGCAGCCCGGCACCAGTGTGCTGATATTGTTCCGTCTCGCGGCCAGTATCGGCGCGGCTTCCAGCCATCCTGTCAGCCGTGCGCTCACCATGCAGGTCGTGGAATCCGAACGGCTGCCGGTGACCGAGGCCAAGGAAACCCGCGGCCTTGGCATTGTCGGCATCATCGACGGCCAGCGGATCGCGATGGGCCGCGCGCAACTCTTTGCCGAACTCGGCATCAAGGCCCCGCCGCCGCCCGATCACACCGGTCCCATCGCGGGCCTGTCGCAGGGTGATGACTTTCTTGGCTGGCTCTTGCTGGCCGATGAAGTGCGGCCCGAAGCCAAGGATGCGGTGGAGGAACTGCGCGATCTCGGCCTCAAGCGCCAGATCGTCGTGACCGGTGACCGCACGCCGGAAGCCCGCCGCGTCGCGGGGGCGCTGGCCATGTCCGATGTGAAGGCCGAGGCGCTGCCCGCCCAGAAAATGGAATTTGTGCTGGACGAGATAAAGCATGGCTACCGGCCCATGGTGGTGGGCGACGGCATCAACGACGCGCTGGCGCTAAAAGTGGGCGCGGTGGGCGTGGCGATGGGGGCGCAGGGAACCGATGTCGCGCTGGCTTCCGCCGATCTGGTGCTGATGACGAACGATCTGCGCCGCCTGGGAACCTGTGTGCGCCTGTCGCGCAAGAGCCGCCGCACCATCCTGATCAATGTCGGCATGAGCCTGGCCTGGACTTTTGTGGTTATCGGCCTGGCCGCGGCGGGCGTCTTGGGCGCCAGCGGCGCGCTGGTCGCGGCGCTTCTGCAGAATGCGGGCATCCTGGTGGTGATGGCCAATGCCGGGCGGCTGCTGAAATTCCAGGATGCCGCCTGAATGTGGACTCCGTGCTCCGACGGGCTATAAGCGCCTCGCCATCCCGGAGAACTCGCCTTGACCAGTTCGCATGTGCCGCCGCCCGTCGTGATCATGGGCGTCAGCGGTTCGGGCAAAACCACCGTGGGCGGAGCATTGGCCGCGCGGCTGGGCACGCCTTTCATCGAGGCGGACGATCTGCATCCCAAATCCAACCGCGAGAAGATGTCGGCGGGTATTCCCCTTACCGACGACGATCGCTGGCCCTGGCTGGAAGCGGTGGGCGCGAAAATGGAAGATGTGCGCGCGCAAGGCCATGGCGTGGTCGCCACCTGTTCGGCGCTGAAGCGGGTTTATCGCGACCGGCTGCGCTCCAAGGTCACCGGGCCGCTGGTCTTCGTGCTGCTGGACAGCCCCAGGGAGATTATCGCGGGCCGCATGCGCCGCCGGAGGGGCCATTTCATGCCGCCCACGCTGCTGGACAGCCAGCTTGCCACCCTGGAAAAGCCGCTGCCCGACGAACCCGCCATGGTGACCGTGGATGGCACAAGGCCGATCCCGGAACTTGTGGAGACGATTGTCCAGGCGCTGGCCGTCAAGGGTTAATGCGGCATTAAGGCGGGCGTTGGCCCGCTTGCGCCCGGTGCCTCCTGACTTATGATCCCGCCGCCCGGCCTCATAAAAACCCCAGGCTGGACAGGGAATCCGGCATCTTCAGGACAAGATGCTGGCGTAATTGACGGCTATCTTTTCTGGCATCAGGACGGGGCCAGCTTCGAGGAAACAGGATCACATGTCTCGCAAGATCGAATTGTTTGCCGCCATCGCCATCGTATCGGTTGGCGCGATTGCCGGCGGAACCGCGCTGGCCCAAAGCGGCGCGCCCGCGATTTACACCGCGGAACAGGCGACGGCGGGCGCGGCGGTCTATGCCGCGCAATGCGCCGCCTGCCATGGCAATCAGCTTGAAGGCGTGGCCGGTCCGGCGCTGAAGGGCTCGGGCTTCAAGGCGATGGCGACCGCCCAGGGCCTCAATGGCGAATCGCTGCTGCAGGTGGTGGCGCTGTCCATGCCCCAGACCGATCCGGGCTCGCTGAGCGCCGAGCAATATGCGGAAGTCGTGGCCTATATGCTGCGCGAGAACGGCTATCCGGCGGGCAGCGAGAAGCTGACGGCGGACAATCCGCATCTGAAGGAACTCGATCTGGCGAAATAGCCGGTATAACAGCGCACGCGCGGAACAGCGCGGCGGAGGGGGAGAGATGACGATGCTTCGATTGGCTCATCTGGCGCGGCTTGCAGGCTGCGCCGGGGTTCTTGCCCTGTGCTCGGGTTCGGCGGTCGGCCAGAACACGCCGGCCCAGGGCAATGCGCCCGCCGCGCGCGCGCCGGTCGGCAGCGCGGGCGAAGCCGCCGCTGCGGTGGGCGGACGCGCCCCGGGCGACCCGCCGGAATCCTTCTCCATCATGCCGGTGACGCAGAATGTCGATGTCAGCGACGCCCAGCGCCTGAATGCCGATAGCAACCTGAATGACTGGCTGCTGCACGGCCGCACCTTCGACAATCAGCGCTTCTCGCCCCTGACGCAGATCAACGCGTCCAATGTGAAGAAGCTGCGTCCCTCCGCCATCATCCAGACCGGCATCACCAAGTCGTTCGAGAACACGCCCATCGTGGTGGATGGCGTGATGTACACCGAGACGGGCGACAACAATGTGCAGGCCTGGGACGCGGTGACCGGCAAGCAGCTCTGGGCCTATGCGCCCAAGCTGGGTTTCTCCAACCTGTGCTGCGGCCAGCAATCGCGCGGCGTCGGCGTGGGATACGGCAAGGTGTTCGTCGCCCAGCTTGACGGGCATGTGGTGGCGCTGGATGCGCGCACCGGCAAGGTTCTGTGGAAGACCGAGCACAAGGACACGCTGCCCGAGCCCTATCACTTCTATTCCTTCACCATGGCGCCCCAAGTCTATAATGGCATGGTGCTGGTGGGGAATGCGGGCGCGGAATGGCCGACGCGCGGTTTCGTCGAGGCGCTGGACGAGCGCACCGGCAAGGTGATCTGGCGCTTCAACACCACCGCCGCGCCGGACGAGCCGGGCGGCGACACCTGGTCGGGCGACAGCTGGAAATTCGGGGGCAGTTCGGTGTGGAACACGCCCGCCATCGACCCGAAGAACGACCTCATCATCTTCGCGACGGGCAATCCCAATCCCGACCTGGACGGCCAGACCCGCAAGGGCGACAACGCCTATACGGATTCCATCGTCGCCATCCATGGCAAGACCGGCAAGCTGGCCTGGTGGAACCAGCAGGTTCCGCATGACGTGTGGGACTATGACGCCTGCGCGCCCGTCGTGCTGTTCGACACCGTGGACGAGACCGGCAAGGTTGTTCCCGCCGCCGCCGAGATGGGCAAGGTCGGCTGGGGCTTCATCGTCAACCGCCTGACCGGCAAGCTGATCCGCAAGACCGAACCCTTCGTCACCATTTTCCCCAACCAGTTCCGCATCCCGGACCAGACGCCGACCGTGTATGTGCCCGGCAACAAGGGCGGCGCGATGTGGTCGCCTCCCGCCTATTCGCCCATCACCAAGAATCTCTACACCATGGGCATCAACGAGGCTCACATCTTCACGGTGCGTCCGCTGCCGGAGATCTACAAACCCGGCACGCCCATCGTCGGCCAATATTCCGGCGGCTCGATGGCCACCGATCTCAAGACCTTCCCGCCCAATGGCACCTTCTCGGCCATCGACATGACCACGGGCAAGATCACCTGGCAGTACAAGTCGCCGCGTCCCATGTATGGCGGTGTGCTGGCCACCGGCAGCAATCTGATCTTCACCGGCGAAATGACCGGCGATTTCAGCGCCTTCGACGCGAAAACCGGCAAGATCCTTTGGCAGTACAATCTGGGGGCGGGCGTCTGCACCCCGCCCATCACCTATCGGGTCAAGGGCAAGCAGTATATCGCGGTTGGCGCCAGCGGCTGCCATGGCGGCGAAATCCTGATGCAGAATGACGGCCGCCCGGTGTTCGGGGACGTCATGGCGATCTTCGCGCTGCCCGAATAACGCCGTTCCGCCAGCCCTTGTGCACCGCACAGGGGTTGGCGGGCCGCTTGCGCCTTTGCACAAATGCGCGAAAACTGCCCCTCAAGAGGGGTGAAGCGTTCCGGGGCGGAACGGTTCACCACCGAAAACTGGGGGCCATATGCTGACGCCGCAAGATATTACCCTGCTGCTGCTGGCGGCGGGCGCCATCGCGGCGGTCATCATCCTGATCGCGCAGTTCAAGCTGCATCCTTTCCCCGCGCTGATGCTGTGCGCGCTGGGGCTGGGTCTGGCGTCCGGCGCGGATGTGACGGCGGTGCTGAAATCGGTGATCACCGGGTTCGGCGATGTCGCCGCCAATGTCGGCATCGTGCTGGCGCTGGGCGCGATGTTCGGCGGATTGCTGGCCAAGTCGCGGGGCGCGGATCGCATCGCTTCGGGCCTGATCACCTCGCGCGGCCTCGGCTTCGCGCCCTGGGCGATGGCGGGACTGGCGATGATCCTGGGCCTGCCGGTGTTCTTCGAAACCGGACTGGTGATGATGATGCCCATCATCGTCGCGGTCGGCGCGCGCTTCGAGGCGGCAGCCAAGGCGGGCCAGCCCACGCCCAAGGGCGCGCCCTATCTCATCATCGGCCTTCCCACGATCGCGGGCCTGTCGGTGTTGCATGGGCTGGTGCCGCCGCATCCCGGCCCGCTGGTGGCGGTGGCGACACTTCATGCCGACATGGGCACCACGCTGATCCTGGGAATCCTGATCGCCATTCCCACCGTCATTATTTCCGGCCCGCTGTTCACCATGTGGGCGGCGCGCCACGCCGACGCCAATCCGCCGCCGCAACTGATCGAGGAATTTTCCAAATTCGATCCGGGCCAGCGCCAGCCCGGCACGGGCATCACGCTGTTCACTATCCTGTTTCCCATCGCGCTGATGATGGGCAAGGCGTGGGCCGATCTGGCGCTGCCCGTGGGAAATCCCGTGCGCACGGCGATGGAGTTCATAGGCGCGCCGGTGGTGGCGCTGCTGCTGGGCACCATGCTGGCCATGTACACCTTCGGCTTCGGTCTGGGCCGCACGCGCCAGGACGTCAGCGACATGATGGGCGACGCGCTGCCACCCATCGCGGCGATCATGCTGGTCATCGGCGCGGGCGGCGCGCTGAAACAGTCGCTTGTCGATCTCGGCCTCGGCGCGACCATCGCACGCGCCGTTGCGGCGCTGCATGTTCATCCGATCCTTCTGGCATGGGGCACGGCAGTGCTGATCCGCATCGCCACGGGTTCGGCCACGGTCGCAACCATCACGGCTACGGGCCTCTTGGCGGGCACCGTCGCCACCAACCCCGACGTGAACCCGTCCCTTGTGGCGCTGGCCATAGGGGCGGGTTCACTTTTCTTTTCGAACGTCAATGACGCGGGCTTCTGGCTGGTGAAAGGCTATCTCGGCATTTCCCTGCCCGACATGTTCAAGACCTGGTCGCTGCTGGAAACGATCATCTCCGTCATCGGCCTGGCCCTGGTCATGCTGCTCGCGGCATTCCTTTGAAGCTTAGTGGTTGGAAGCGCTCTTGTGTGAGGCTTCGATCTTCTGGGCCTCGGCCAGGTGCTTGCCGACATCCGGCAGAATCTCCGCCGCGAACGCCTTGATCGCCTTGTTGTCACCGTCCTTGGCGTAGCCGCGCAACAGCACCTGCGCTTCCTTGTGCGCCGCGATCTGCTGCGTCAGATAACGATTGTCGAAATCCGCCGCGGAAGCGCCGCGCAGATTGTCCAGCATACCCTGACGGCGGTCATCGACATGGGCTGGCGGCGTGACCTTGGTATTCTCCGACGCCAGGATGGCTTTCAGCTTGCTGCTGGTTCCGGTATGCGCCTTCACCATCATCGCGCCGAACTCCTTCACCGCAGCCGAACGGCCGCGTTCCTGCGCGATCTTGCCGGCTTCGACTTCATACATGTCGCTGACGGCGGCAGCCTCCACGAAGCCCTTGGTCGTGGTTGTCATCTCGGCAGAGATGCGCCCGACCACGCCCGCCGTCGCATCCTCCACCGCGCTCACGGCATTGGAATTGGTGCCGGGACGGGGGCTTTCATGGCCGGGCTGGTCGGCCGCCATCGCCGCACCGGAGAACAGGAACAGCGCCGATGCGGCGCCAAGCAGCGTGTGTTTCATCACAGGAACTCTCCTCGTTGGGAAAAATTGACTGCCCCGGAAACGGCCTCTGCCCGGCTTGGTTGCGCCTGTCGCAATAATTGGTGCGGGTTGCCTGTTTTTCCGTCATCGAAAAGCGGTAGCCATGCCGGGGTTGCCGCCGCTAATGTTCCGGTATGGCTGATCTCGGAATGATGGAGACGCGGCGGCACCAGATGTTCCCGGTGTTGGACGCGCACGACTTCGAGCGGCTGCGCCGCTTCGGGGAAATCCGCAAATACGCGGCCGGCGAATATATGGTGAAAGCAGGCGAGGTTGCGCCCGGCCTGTTGTTCCTCATCTCGGGTAAACTGGAAATCTCGCAAGGCGGACAGATCGGCCAGCGCCAGGTGATTGTCGATCACGGCCCCGGCAGCTTCTTCGGGGAACTCGCGCAACTGTCCGGCCGTCCCGCGCTGGTGGATGCGCTGGCGAAAGAGGATGTCGAAGGCATACTGGTTCCGCCGCGCCGCTTGCGCGACGTGCTGGTGCAGGAAGCCGAACTGGGCGAGCGCATCATGCGCGCCCTGATCCTGCGCCGCGTCGGACTGCTGCAGGCGGGCCAGACCGGTCCCATCATCATCGGCGTCGCGGGCAGCGCCGATGTGCTGCGGCTGGAGAATTTCCTCACCCGCAATGGCCATCCGCACAAGACGCTGGACGCCGCCACCGATGGCTGCGCCATCACCCTGCAGGAGCGGTTCAAGATCGCGCCGGAGATGCTGCCCATCGTGCTGTGTCCCGGCGGCCAGTTGCTGCGCAATCCCGCCGAGGGCGATCTGGCGCGATGCATCGGACTTGTGCGCGACATTCCCGACACGGTGTTCGACACGGTGATCGTGGGCGCGGGGCCCTCCGGCCTCGCCGCCGCCGTCTATGCCGCATCGGAAGGATTGTCGTCGCTGGTGCTGGACTGCCGCAGCTTCGGCGGCCAGGCGGGCGCGTCCTCGCGCATCGAAAATTATCTGGGTTTCCCCACCGGCATTTCCGGTCTCGCCCTGATGGCGCGCGCCTATAACCAGGCGCAGAAATTCGGCGCGGAGATCGCCATCCCCGATGAGGCAGCGCGGCTCGATCCCGACCAGGGCGACGGCATCCGTTTCTGCCTGACGCTTGGCACGGGCGAACGGGTGCGCAGCCGCAGCGTGGTGATCGCCTCGGGCGCGCGCTACCGTCGCCTCGACATCGAGAATCTGTCGGAGTTCGAAGGCAGTTGCGTGCATTACTGGGCCTCGCCCATCGAAGGCCGCCTGTGCGCCGAGCAGGAAGTCGCGCTGGTGGGCGCAGGCAATTCGGCGGGGCAGGCGGTGGTCTATCTCGCCGCCCGCGCGAAAAAGGTCTGGATGATCGTGCGGGGCCGCGACCTGGAATCCACCATGTCGCAATATCTGGTGGAACGCATCCGTTCGCTGCCCAATGTGGAAGTGGTGACCCGCACCGAGGTCTGCGGTCTGGAAGGCGAGCAGGAGAGCCTGCGGGAAATCCGCCTGCGCAATCGCGACACCGGCGAGGAAGAGGCATGCGATCTCAGCCATCTGTTCCTGTTCATCGGCGCCGAACCGAATACCGACTGGCTGGATGGTTCCGGGGTGGCGCTGGACAATAGCGGCTGCATCGTCACCGGCGGGGCGGGCCGCGATGCGCTGGCGACCAGCCGCGAGGGCGTGTTCGCCATCGGCGATGTGCGCTCGGGTTCGGTCAAGCGCGTCGCCGCCGCGGTGGGCGAAGGGGCGCAGGTGGTCGCTGCCCTGCATGCCTTCCTCGCCAATGAGCGCGCAGCCACGAAGGCGGCGGAATAGATGGCGGACGCCTGCTCCCATCTGGACGGCATCCACGACGTGACGCCCGGAACGCTGGGCTGCGAGGAATGTCTGAAGCGCGGCGATGTGTGGCTTCACCTGCGCCTCTGCCGCACATGCGGTCATGTCGGCTGCTGCGATTCCTCCAAGAACAAGCATGCGACCAAACATTATCACCGCACCAAGCATCCCATCATCGAAGGCTATGATCCGCCCGAAGGCTGGGGCTGGTGCTATGTGGACGAAGTGATGTTCGATCTGTCGGACCGCATGACGCCGCACAATGGTCCGATCCCCCGTTACTATTAGGAAGGCAGAACGGTCATGGAAAGTATCCGCGAAGGATTCGACGTGTTCCTGCATGACGGTGACAAGGCGTTCGGCGCGGTGCGCGCCGTGCGCAAGCATGGCATTGTTGTCTATGTCGAGAATGCGGGCGATTTCGAAGTGCCGCTGTCGGCGGTGACAGACGCTCATTCCGGCAAGGTGATCCTGGATTCCGGCAAGCTGGACCCCAAGCTGAAACAATCCATCGCACGCGCCCATTCCGGCGAGGACCCGCGCATCTGATGCCGTTCATCCGTTGCCTGTCGCGCGCAGCTGCTGCGCTGCTGCTGCTCGCTCCGCTGCCTGCCTTCGCCTGGGGCTCGCTGGGGCACCGCATCATCGGGGAAGTGGCAGCGAAGAATTTTCCCAAACGGGTGCCCGCCTTCCTGCGCTCGGCAGAGGCCGTGCGCCGGATCGGAGAGATCGCGCGCGAGCCCGACCGTTCGCGCAGCGCGGGCCAGCCGCATGACTGGGATCTGGACCCCGGTCATTTCATCGACCTGTCGGATGACGGCACCGTGCTGGGCGGCCCGCGCCTGGATGCGCTGCCGGCCAGCCGCCGCGACTATGACACCGCGTTGCGGGCGGTTGGCAGCAATGAATATGCCGCCGGTTTTCTGCCCTACTCGATCATGGATGGCTGGCAGCAGCTGGTGAAGGATTTCACCCTGTGGCGCGCTGATGTGGCGGGCACGAAATTCGCCAGGTCGCGCGCCGAGCGGCAATGGTATGAGAATGACCGCAAGCTGCGCGAGATGCTGACCCTGCGCGATCTTGGCTATTGGGCGCATTTCGTGGGCGATGCCAGCCCGCCCCTGCATATCACCTTGCATTATGATGGCTGGGGCAACGGCCCCAACCCGCTAGGGTTCAGCACCGAAGGTGGTCTGCACGCCTGGTTCGAAACCCGGTTCGTGAACGATCATATAAAAGAGAGCGACGTGACACCGTTGCTGCGGCCCTATCGCGACTGCGGCTGCGCGTTGCCGCGCCAGGTGCAGGATTATCTGCTGGCCTCCGGCGCGCTGGTGGACCGGACCTTCCAGTTCCAGAAAGATGGCGCCTATGAAAAGGCCACGCCCGAGGCCAAGGCGTTCGTGGCGGGGCGCATAGCGGAAGGCGCGGCACAGTTGCGCGACATGGTCGCGGATGCCTGGCGCGCCAGCGATAAGGCTTCCATCGGCTATCGCGACAAGATGACGATCGCCGATATCGAAGCAGGCAAGTTCGACGCCGCCCTCCTGATCCACGAGATGCGCGACTAGCATAGTGTCATGGCCCGGCGCCCGGGCCATCCAGGGCAACGCAAACACTTTCGACGCGCAAGCCGGTTGACCAGGGCCAACGCAAAGCGGGCTATGATAGTTTGAGGTCCGAATGCGTTCCGCTAATCTTTTCCCGCAACAAAAGGGAGGAAACATTGACCGGCCATGTCATAGCGCGCCGCACCATAATCGCGAGCGCCGCATCCGCCGCGCTGGCGGGCCCGGCGGTGGCACAGGCCGCGATCCCGATCATCGACACCCATGTGCATCTGTTCGATCCGCGCCGTCCGCAAGGCGTGCCCTATAGCGGGCCGCGCGGCGAGCCGCCCCAGATCGCCCTGCCGGAAATTTATCATCCGCTCGCCGCGCCGACGGGCATCGTCGGCGCCATCGTGGTGGAGGCCAGCGGCTGGGTTGAAGACAATCTCTGGATTCTGGAACGCGCCCGCAGCGATCCCATGTTCGTCGGCGTGGTCGGCAGGCTGTCGCCCGACAAGCCCGAATTCCCGGAGTTTCTGGAACGCTTTTCCAAAGACCCGCTATGGCGCGGCATCCGCTTTGCCCAAGTCTGGGTCAAGGACGGCGATCGGATGAGCCTCAAGCCCGGCATGGTGGACGGGCTGAAACGTCTGGCCGGTCTCGACCAGACGCTGGACATGGCCAATCCATCCTTCGACCTGCTGCAGGCCGCGCTGCTGGTGACCGACGCGGTGCCGGAGCTGCGGCTGGTGATGGATCACATGCCGTCCCTCGATCCGACGCCGGAAACCCAGCCGCTCTATGACCGGCTGATTACCGAACTGGCGCAGAGGCCCAATTTCTTCCTCAAGCTGTCGCAGGTGATCCACAAGGATGCGGTGGGCAACAAGGATGTGCGCCTCGCCGCCCATCGCGCGCGGCTGGACCGGCTCATGGCGGCGTTCGGCGAGGACCGGGTGATGTTCGGCACCGACTGGCCCAACAGCGTCGGCACCGCAACCATCCCAGAGACCGTGGCGCTGGTGAAAGAATATTTCGGGGGCAAGCCGCGCATGACAGCGGAGAAATATTTCTGGCGCAATTCGGCGCGCATCTACAAATGGCAGCCGCGCTTGCCGGCGCAGCCGCGTTGACGCACTGCGGAATCGTCATTCCGCGTTGCGGAATGAGATGCCCTTCCTGTTTTCTCCAGCGCACTCTAGGATCGCGCCAAATCAAGGGGAGGTTTGCTTGAAGGGCGCATGGCTGATTGCGCTGGGGGGCCTGATCGGAGCGGCCGTCTCAGCATATTATTACGTAGTCCCGGGCTACAATCTCGACGGTGAACACGGCGTTCTGCTGGTCATCATCTCCAGCCTGCTGATGCTGGTGGCGGGGCTCGCGCTGGTCGGCCGCAAGGGCGGTCTCGTCGCGGGCATACTCGTCGCCCTGATCCTGCTCGACATTATCGGCACCGGCCTCTGCGCGTATTTTCTCGAGACGCCCGTCCTGATGGCGGCAATGGCGCTGGCCCTGCTCGGCTGGGTGATGCGCGCCATCAGCAATGCCGCCGACAAAAGCGTGGAGATCGCGTGATGAACCGCAAACTTCTTTTCGTCGCGCTTGGCGCGGTTTCCGTTGCGGCAGCAGCGCTTTTCGCGGGCGGCGGCGTCGCCCAGATGGCGGGTGAGGCAAATGACCAGATCTGGGACGCCTTTGGCGGCAACCAGCAGGCCCAGAAATATTCCACCGCCACGCAGATCACGCCGGGCAATGTGAAAGACCTGAAAGTCGCCTGGAGCATCCATACCGGCGATGTGGTGAAAACCGGCCCGAAGCAGACCAACTGGGGCGCGACGCCGCTGTTCGTCAACAACACGGTCTATGTCGGCACGCCCATGTTCCGCATTTTCGCGGTGGAGCCGGATACCGGAAAGACCAAATGGCTTTACGACGCCCAGGGCAGCAAGCGGGTGGACAATCAGGGCTACAAGAATCGCGGCGTTGCCTATTGGGCCGCCGCCACGCCGGAATCCGGCCAGCCCTGCCAGAAGATCGTCTATCTCGGCACGGTGGACGGCACGCTGCATGCGGTCGATGCCGATAGCGGAAAACGCTGCGCCAATTTCGGCAATGGCGGTGTTCTCGACGTGAACCAGTGGAGCACGGTCAACGCCAAATGGAAGATCGGCCTGCTCCAGCCGCCTGCCGTCTACAAGGACACGCTGATCCTGGGCTGGGCGGGACTGGACTGGGACTACAAGACGGAAAATCCCGGCACCGTGTTCGGCATCGACGCCCGCACCGGCGCGCTGAAATGGACTTTCAACATCATTCCAAAGGAGATGCAGGACCAGACCGGCACCGCCAATGTCTGGGCCTCCATGTCGGTCGATCCGGAGAACGGCATCGTCTATCTGCCGGTATCATCGCCCAGCCCGAACTATTATGGCGGCGACCGGCTGACCGAGATGCCCTATGTCACCTCGACCACCGCGCTGAAGGCCGAGACGGGCGAGGTGGTGTGGAGCCGCCAGCTGATCCATCACGACATCTGGGACCTGGACATCAACTCCGCGCCCACGCTGATGGACATCAAGAAGGACGGCCAGACCATTCCGGCCCTGGTGCAGGCGACCAAGATGGGCTTCCTGTTCGTGCTCAACCGCCTGACGGGCGAGCCGGTCTATCCCATCGAGGAGCGGCCCTATCCCGCCTCGGACGTGCCGGGCGAGGTGGCGGCCAAGACCCAGCCTTATGTGCCCTATCCGGAGCCCACGGTCGGCGACAAGACGCCGGACGTGTTCCCCCTGACCGACATGATCAGTCTTGGGGAATGCAGCCGCTGGAAGGCGCGCCTGCGCGATGAAGGCCGTTATACGCCGCCATCCATCCGGGGCTCCATCGCCTATCCGGCTACGGTGGGCGGCGTGGAATGGGGCGGCGGCGCCGTCGATCCCACGACGAACACCTATGTCGTCAACAGCGACAGCGTGGTGCAGGTCTACACGCTGGTGCCGCAGGAAGAAGCCGCCAAGGTGCTGCAGGGCAAGACCCGCAACGCAGGCTACTGGGCGCAGGAAGGCTCGCGTTACGCCTTCAAGCTCCAGAATTTCGTCACCCGGCTGGGCGACATGCCGTGCTGGAAACCGCCTTACGGCACCCTGTCTTCCTATGACATGAACACCGGCAAGCTGCTGTGGAAGAAGCCTTTCGGCCGGGTGCAGTGGAACGGCTTCTATCTGCCGGAAAGCTGGGGCTCGGTGACCATCGGCGCGCCGGTGATCACCAAGACGGGCCTCATCTTCATCGGCGCCTCGATGGACGCCCATGTCCGCGCTGTGGATCTGAAGACCGGCGATGTGTTGTGGAAGCATCGGGTCGAAGCCCCGGCTGTGGCCCAGCCCGCCGTCTACACCTACAAGGGCAAGCAGTATGTGGTGTTCGCCGCGGGCGGCAATTCCATCCTGACGCCGCGCCTGTCCGACCAGCTGGTGGCCTTCGCGCTGCCCTGACGGCGCCCTGCGCGCATGAAAAAGCCGCTTCGGTCCAAGGACCGAAGCGGCTTTTTTCTTGAGGCGGTTTCAGCGCTTGCGATAGGCCACATGCATCGCGCGCATCACTTCGGCGCGCAGCGCGGCGGGATCGGAATGTTCGGGCAGCTTGCCGGCCAGTTGCAGCACCAGCACACCATGCAGCGCGGCCCACATCACATAACCGATGGTTATGGGATCGCCTTCGTAGATTCCTTCTTCGACCAGCAGCCGCACATAGCCGGTGATGGTGTCGCGCGCGCGCTTGGTGGCGGCGGACAGTTCGGGAAAGCTTTCCTCGCGCGGCTGGGACAGGTCGAACATCAGGCGATAGGCCTGGGATTCTTCCAGCACGAATTTCACATAGGCGTTGCCGACCGCAGTGCCCTTCTCCAGCGATGTGCCCGGCGTTGCCAGTGCTTCCTCCAGACGGTCGGCGAAGCGTTCAAAGGCGCGCGCGCGCACCGCGGCCAGGATTTCGTCCTTGTCCTTGAAATAGCGGTAAGGCGTCATCGCCGACACGCCAAGGCGCGCCGCCAGTTCGCGCATGTTGAAACCGTCGCGGCCGCGCTCGATGAATATCCGTGCTGCGGCTTCGCACAATCTGTCGCGAAACCCGGCTACATCTTCTTCACTAAGTACACGAGGCAACGCGCTCTATCCTTCGACAATACCGGCCTGAAAAGTCCAGGTCATCCTTTGGCAAAGCCCTCCACTTTACGCTACCACTTTACGAGGTAAAGGGCACGCGCCGCGATTCGGCTTACTCAGCATCCAGTACAGGATGAGCGATGGGCATGACCCAAAGGGACGATATGATTTTGAAGACGCCGGCGCGCAATACAATCTTTCGTATAGGTCGGCTGCTCTGTGCTGCTGCGGTGTTGCCGCTGCTTTCGGTGGCGGATTTGCTGGCTTCCCCAGCTTGCGCGCAGCAAATCGCCTGGGTGCAGGCGGTTTCGGGCGGCTATGAGGTGCGCTTCGTTACGAATGAATCTCATTGTCCTGGTTTAAGAACCAGTCAGGGCGAGACTGCGATGACGCCGCGCGCGCCTGCCGATTCAAGCTTCGCGCTTGTCTGTTCCGCGCCGCTTTCCACGAATTTAACCATGGCATCCCTCAACGATGTCCCTTTGCCGTTGCCCAAGGCGCGGCCCCAGCGAATCCTGGTGCTGGGCGATACGGGCTGCCGCATCGCGCCTGGCGAATTGCAGGATTGCAGCGATCCGGCGAAATGGCCGTTTCCCGCGCTGGCGACAGCGGCGGCGAAACTCGCGCCCGATCTGGTCATTCATCTGGGCGATTTCCTGTATCGCGAAACGCCTTGCCCGGAAGGTCGGGCGGAATGCGCCGGTTCGCCATCGGGCGACAATGATGCGACCTGGGCCGCCGACTTCTTCACGCCCGCCGCTCCGCTGCTGGCCGCCGCGCCCTGGGTTATCGCGCGCGGCAATCATGAAACCTGCGACCGCGCCGGAACAGGCTATGCCCGCCTGCTCGGTCCCACGGCTCACATTGGCTGCACGGGACATGATGAAATCTATGTAATCGACCTGGACGGGCTGACCCTGGCGGTGATGGATGGGGCCGCCGCGCCCGACACGCAGGTCAACCAATCCATGCTTCCTGCCTTCGCCGCCGAACTGGCAAGGCTGCGCGATCTGCCGTCGCCGGTCTGGTTCGTGCATCACCGCCCGATCTGGTCGCCCATCGCGGGACCGCTGAATATTCCCGTGGGCGGCAACCGCACCCTGATCGCGGCGGCTGGCGAGGCGCTTCTTCCGTCTACGGTGCAATTGATGCTGTCGGGCCATATCCATGCCTTCGAGGCGATCAACTATGACGGCACGGTGCCGCCGCAGATCGTGGCGGGCAACAGCGGCGCCAATTTGCATCGCACGCCGCGCAATCTTCGCGGCTCGATCTTCCAGGGCCGTTCCGGCGTGACGGTGAAGGACGGCCTGTCGGTAGGCGGCTTCGGCTTCCTGCTGTTCACCCGCGCGGGCGAAGACTGGACCATCGACCTTTACGATGCGGAGGGATCGGCGCAGGGCGCGTGCCGCCTCGCCGCGGCGACAGGCGATGCGAAAGCGCGGCTGGACTGTCCGGGGTTGGCGCGGCCGAAATAATTCCGCCGCGGCGGAATCCGTCGGCGCGGCAACTATCTTGTCGCCATGTTCTTCTTCGCCGCTTCCGCATCCAGCAGCGCAAGCATGCTGGCGGTGGGAAATCCATCCGCCGGATGCCCGCCTGCCTTCTGCCAGTTGCGCAGCGCGGTGCGGGTGCGCCGGCCCAGGATGCCGTCATGCCCGCCCGTGTCATACCCCAGCGCGATCAGGTCGGCCTGGAAGCGGATGCGTTCGTCCAGCGACAAAGGCCGCTCATCGCGCGGCCAGGCGGCCATGATGCCTTCGCGTCCGGCAATGCGCTCGCCCAGATAGGCGATAGCCAGCGCATAGGAAGCGGCATTGTTGTATTTCAGGATCGTGCTGAAATTGGGCAGCAGCAGGAAAGCCGGACCGCGCGCGCCCGCAGGCACATAGATGGATGCATGGCCGCCGCCCGTCAGCGGGCCGCCGTCCAGTCGCGTCACGCCGCGCGCGCCCCATTCCGATACCGGCCTGACCACATCCAGATCGGCATCCTCAAACGCGAAACCGGCAGGCAGCCTGACTTCGTAACCCCAGGGCCGGCCGCGCTGCCATCCCGCGCGCGCCAGCAACTGCGCCGCCGATGCCAGCGCGTCGGCGGGCGAACGCCACAGATCGATCCGTCCATCGCCATCGCCGTCCACCGCCGTCGTCAGGAATGTGGTCGGCGTGAATTGCGTCTGGCCGAATGCGCCCGCCCAGCTCGCCACCATCTGCTTGGGATCCAGGCCCTGATCCTGCGCGATATGCAGCGCGGCGAAGAATTCCGGCGTCGCATAATTCCGGCGCGGCCCGTCATAGGCCAGCGTCGCCAGCGCCGCGAACAGGTTATAGCTCCCCATCACCCGGCCATAATCGGTTTCCATGCCCCAGACCGCGACCAGGATTCCCTTCGGCACGCCGCTCTTTGCCTCGATGCGCGTCAGGGTGGCGTCATTCTCCGCCATCAGTTTCTTGCCGTTGGCGATGCGCCGCGCCGCCAGCGCGCCGTCCATATAGCTCCAGACCGGCTTCACGAATTCCGGCTGGTTGGCGTTGGCCTCGCCGATGGCGGCAATGGGCGCGATCCCGGCCACGGCGCGGTCGAACAGGTCCGGCCTGATGCCTTCGCCCAGCGCGCGCACCCGCGCGTTCCGCAGGAAGGCGGCGAATTTCTCCAGATCGGTCAGCGGGGCGGAGGGCGGCGCGGGGGCCGCCACGGCGACGGGCGGAGGGGAGGGCGGCGGCACGGCGGCGCCATGGGAAGGGCCCTTGCCGGCCACGGTGGCGCAGGCCGCTGCCATCAGCAGGATGGCCAGGGCAGCCAGGTGTCGCAGGGGCGGCCAGATGCGGGCAAAGCGGTCCATCATGTATTTTACCATAGGCTGGCCCGGGTTAAGGCTTGATTTTTGGCGGAAATGCTGGGTTTTTTGATGGCCGTTCTGTGGTTGACAGCAAATCGCCCCTCCCATAGTTTCCGCGCCTCTTTGGAACGGCCCGCGGGCCGAAATCGGCTCAAAAGGCGCGTGTCATGAAGGTTCGCAACTCCCTCCGGTCGCTCAAGAAGCGGGACAAGGACTGCCGCATCATCCGTCGCAAGGGCCGGGTTTACGTGATCAACAAGAAGAATCCCCGGTTCAAAGCCCGCCAGGGCTGATTAAATGCGGGCAACTGAGGTCCGCAGATGAAGTTCCCAGAGTCCAACACAGAGATTCTTTCCCGCCGCGACGAGATCGTCGCGCGCCTGCGCGAAATCGTGCCCGATGGCGTGGTGGCCGATAAATCCGGCCTCGCCACCTTCGATTGCGACGCTCTTTCGACCTATCGCCAGCAGCCGCTGGTCGTTGTCCTGCCCTCGAACAGGGAACAGGTCAGCGCCGTGCTGCGCTATGCCAATGCCGAGGGCATTCCCATCGTGCCGCGTGGCTCGGGCACCTCGCTGTCGGGCGGGGCGCTGCCGCGCGCCGACGGCATCCTGCTCGGCCTGGGCCGCATGAAGCGGATTATCGAAATCGACTATGAGAATGGCTGTGTGGTGGCCGAGCCCGGCGTCACCAATCTCAACATCACCAAGGCGGTCGAGGCGCAGGGCTTTTATTACGCGCCCGATCCGTCCAGCCAGGTCGCCTGCAGCATCGGCGGCAATGTGGCGGAAAATTCCGGTGGTCTGCACTGTCTGAAATACGGCCTCACCACCAACAATATCCTGGGCGTCACCTTCGTGCTGCCCGATGGCGAGATCGTGAAGCTGGGCGGCAAGTCCGGCGCGCAGGGCGGCATCGATCTGCTCGGTCTCATCACCGGCTCGGAAGGTCTGTTGGGCGTGGTGGTGGAAATCGTGGCGCGCATCCTCAGGAAGCCGCCCGTCACGCGCACCGTGCTGGCATCTTTCGACACGGTGACGGCGGCGGGCGCGGCGGTGGCCGCCATCATCGCCGATGGCGTGGTGCCCGCGGCGATGGAATTCATGGACCGGGCTTGCGCCGAGGCAATCGAATCCTACAACGCGCCCGGTTACCCGAAAGCCGAAGCTGTTCTGCTGATCGACGCCGACGGCGTGGAAGCCGATGTCAGCGACGCCATCGCCCGCATCGGCGCCATCGTGGCGCGCATCGGCGGCACCCTGAAGGAAGCGACCGACGAACAGGCGCGTGCGAAAATGTGGGCGGGCCGCAAGGCCGCCTTCGCCGCGATGGGCAAGCTGGCGCCCGACATGATGTGCATGGACGGCTCCATCCCGCGCGGCGCTCTGCCCGAAGTGCTGGCCGAGATGGACAAGCTGTCCGCGCAATATGGCCTCAGCTTCTGCAATGTGTTCCATGCCGGCGACGGCAATCTGCATCCGCTCATCCTGTTCGATCAGGACAAGCCGGGCGATCTGGAACGCGCCGAGGCATTCGGCGCGGATATATTGCGCCTGTGCGTCCGGGTCGGCGGCGTGCTGTCGGGCGAGCATGGCGTGGGCATCGAGAAGCGCGACCTGATGACCGACATGTTCAGCGAACCGGACCTGGAACAGCAGCATCGCATCAAATGCGCCATCGATCCGGGTGGGCTTTTCAATCCCGGCAAGGTGTTCCCCACCCTGTCCGCCTGTATCGAACAGGGGCATCTGCATGTGCATGGGGCGCAGATGCCGCGTCCCGATCTTCCCCGATATTGATGGCGCGCTGAGATGTCCGCTGTCAGCACTGAAGCCCAGGTCAGCGAGTTCGTGCGCGCCGCGCGCGCCGACAAGACGCCGTTCGAGATTGTCGCGGGCGGAACGCGCCGCGGCGCCGGCAAACCGATGGGCGACCTTCCGGCGCTGGATGTGTCGGGCCTGTCGGGCATCCTGAAATACGAGCCGGAAGAACTCATCATCACCGCCGCGCCGGGCACGCCGCTTTCGGAGATCCGTGCCGTGCTGTCCGAAAAGAACCAGTGCCTGGGCTTCGATCCCGCCGACTGGTCGCAGGTGCTCGGCTCCAACGGCATCGCCACACTGGGCGGCGCGATGTCCGCCGACGCCTATGGCCCCGGACGGCTGCGCCATGGGGGCGCGCGCGACTCGCTGGTGGCGTTCCGCGCCGTGAACGGCATGGGGGAAGCGTTTCGCGGCGGCGCGAAGGTGGTGAAGAATGTCACCGGCTTCGATGTGCCCAAGTTGATGTGTGGCGCTTTCGGCACCCTGGGTGTGCTGACCGAACTGAGTTTCCGCGTCTATCCCCGCGCGAGCCACGCCACCACGCTTTGCCTTGCCGATGTGACGCCGGATGTCGGTTTCGCCGCCCTGCGCAAGATCGCGCACAGCGCGCTGGAGCCGACCGGACTGGTCTATCTGCCCGGCAACACGCCGCTGCTGGGCGGCATCGGCGTCGGCGCGGCGCTGATAAGGCTGGAAGGCGCGCGCGAACCCCTGGCCGAAAAGGTGACACAGGCGCATGGCCTGGTCGAAGGTGCGCAGGTCGCCAGCTTCGATGCCCGCCGCCTGTTCGAGGATGTCCGCAGTGGCACGGCTTTCGCGGGCGGCGACCATGATGTGTGGCGCGTGGCGCTGCCGCCCTCCGAAGCGCCGAAAGTCGTCGCCGCGCTCAATCCCAGCCTCTGGCTGGGCGATCTCGCGGGTGGGTTGTTGTGGATCGGCGCCGCGCCCGCCGATGCCGCGCGCATCCGTGCTCTGGCCGCGAAGCATGACGGTCATGCCATGCTCTTGCGTGCGAGCCCGGAACAGCGCGCCGCGCTGGGCCTGTTCGCGCCCCAGCCGCCCGCGCTGGCGATGATGGCGCGCAATGTGAAGGCGGCTTTCGATCCGCTGTTCCTGTTCAATCCGGGGCGGCTCTGACATGAGAAATGAATTCACCGCCGCCCAGATGGCCGATCCGCAGCTCGGCCCCGCGGCCAAGGCTGTCCGCTCCTGTGTCCATTGCGGCATCTGCACCGCGACCTGCCCGACCTATGTGACATTGGGCGATGAGCGGGACGGCCCGCGCGGCCGCATCGTGCTGATGCAGAAGATGCTGGAAGCGGGCGGAGAGCCGACGCCCGAAACGGTGCGCCACATCGACCGCTGCCTGTCCTGCCTGAACTGCAAGACGGCCTGTCCCTCCAGCGTGAACTACCAGCGCCTGGTGGATCACTCGCGCGCCTATATCCAGGATCACTACCGCCGCCCGCTGGGCGACCGGCTGCTGCGCTGGTCCATCGCCAAAGTGATGACACGGCCCGCGCTGGTGCGGCTGGGCTTGTTTTTCGCGCGGCTGGGCGCACCCGTTGTGCGCATCCTGCCCGGCAAGCTGGGCGCGATGGCGCGCATGGGACTGGCGGCGCATCCGCAAGGCCCCGCGCCGTTCGATTTTCCCAAACCCGATGTCGTGAGGCAGCGCATCGCCATCATGCCCGGCTGCGTGCAGCAGGCGCTGGCGCCCCAGATCGACAGCGCGGTGGGCCGTGTGCTGGCGCGGCGCGGCATCGAACTTGTCGTTCTGGAAGGCTCGGGCTGCTGCGGCGCGCTTCCCCATCACATGGGCCGCGAGGATGAATCCCGCGCCTTCGCCAAACGCGCCATCATCGCGTTCGAGGCGGGCAAGTATGACGGCGTCCTCATCACCGCCACCGGCTGCAGCGCGCAACTGAAAGACATCGCGCACCAGTTCGCCGGCGATGCGGAATGGGAACCGCGCGCCAAGAAATTCGCCGCCGCCGCGAAGGATTTTCTCGATCTCGCCACACCGCTGCCGGCCAAGGCCCGCGCCGATCTGCGTCTCGCCTATCATCCGGCCTGTTCGCTGCAGAACAGTTTGAAGATGAATGGCTTCGGCGAAGCGGTGCTGCAGGCTGCCGGTTACACGCTGGTGCCGTTCGGCGAGATGCATCTGTGTTGCGGCTCGGCGGGCACCTATTCGATCCTGCAACCGGAATTGTCGCAAAGCCTGCGCGCCCGCAAACTTGGCAATATCGAGGCAGCCCGTCCGCATGTGATCGTGTCGGGCAATATCGGCTGCCTGACGCACCTGTCCGGCGCGACACCCACCGTGCATCTGGCGGAAATGCTGGACTGGGCGGAAGGCGGTCCCAAACCCGCAAATCTGGAAATTCCGGGCTCCTCGCGCTAGGCTTGCGCCATGCGCAAAAGCCTTGTCCTGGCCTTTCTGGTGCTTGCGATGCCCGCGGCTGCCGCGCCGTCGGAACTCGACAAGCTGTTCGCGCAACTGGCCAAGGCGCAAAGCGCCGAAGACGCCAAGCCCATCGAGAGCAAGATCAACGGTCTGTTCCGCCGCTCGGGCAGCGCCACGGTGGACCTGCTGATGACGCGCGCCGAAGCGGCGCTGGCGGCGCAGGACAAAAAGACAGCCGAAAAGTTGATCGGCTCGGTCACCAGCCTCGCGCCCGGTTACGCCGAAGGCTGGCATGCCCGCGCCGCGATCCAGGCGGCGGCCAGCGACGATTCCGCCGCGATGGTTTCTCTGCAAAAGGTGGTGCAGCTCAATCCGCGCCAGTTCGACGCAATGGTGGAGTTGGGCTCTCTGCTGGAAGAATATGGCGACAAGGAAGCCGCGCTGAAACTCTATCGCCGCGCCCTGTCGCTCAATCCGCAGATGGAAGGCGCGACCCGCAAGGTGCGCGCCCTGTCCGTCAGCGTCGAAGGGCGGGATATCTGACCATGAAGCGGCTGGCCGCGTGCCATCTGCTTCTCGCCGCGCCCGCCGCTGCAACGCCGCTCCTTATGATGGCCGCCGCCGCGCCGCAGGGCGCGGGCATCTGGTTCGGCATCGGCCAGACGGGCGACAGGGGCGGCATGTATATCGACAATATGCTGCCGGACGGACGCATCGTCACCCAGTTCCGCTCCTGCATCAAAGGCAAGGGCGAGGATCACATCCAGATCGGCACCTGGTCGATCAGCGGCCGCGACTTCGTCATCCAGGTGAACCAGTTCGACGGCCAGCCCGCGCCGCGCACCGACCGCTACAAGGTCCTGTCCATCACCGAGCGCAATTTCAACTATGACCTGTTGCCCACCAGTTTTCCCTTCCGGGCGAAGCGGGTGGGGCCGGACTTCAAGATGCCCGATTGCGACTTCATAAGCTGATGCTGCGAAGCGCGCTGGTCATCCTCCTGTCGTTGCTGGCCCTTCCCGCCGCGAGCGCCGAGCCCTGGCTGGCGGGCCTCTGGTTCGGCCAGGGCCAGCCGCATGACAAGAGCGAGATGTGGCTGGCGCGCATGTCGCCCAATGGTGAGTTCAGGGTCCAGTTCCGCACCTGCCGGGGCAACAAGGGGCGCGACACGATCGAGACCGGCCGCTGGTCGCTGAACGGCAATCTGGAAACCATCACCATCAGCATCGTGAATGGCCAGTTCAGCCCGCGCCAGGACCTCTACACCATGCTCTCGCACACCAGCAACAAACAGACCTACCGGCTGGAACGCACCGGCTTCATCTACAATTCCATGCGCGTCAGCGAGAGCTTCAAGATGCCGGACTGCGGGCTGACGAGTTAGCTGCCGCCAGTCCTGCCTGTCATGGCCCACTTTACGTGGGCCATCCAGGGCCGCAGGCACGCATGTCTGGGATTCTTTTGATTGCCTTAATGCTCGTCACTGGCAAACGCCACGCGCAGCATGTTGGTCGCGCCCGTGGTGCCCAGCGGCACGCCCGCCGTGATCACGATGCGCTCGCCGCCTTGCGCGAAACCTTCCTGCCGCGCGATCTGCGAGGCGCGCGCCACCATGTCGTCGAAATCGCGGATATCCTCGGTCAGCACGCTGTGCACGCCCCACACCAGGCACAGTTTGCGTGTCGTCTCCAGGCTGGGCGTCGGCGCGATGATCGGCGCGGTGGGCCGCTCGCGCGCCGCCCGCATGGCGGTGATGCCGGACTTGGTCCAGGTCACGATCGCCTTGGCGTCCACGGTCTGGGTCACTTCGCGCACTGCCGCCATGATGGCGTCAGGCGTGGTGCGTTCCGGCGTGCCGCGCTGGGATTCCAGGATGCTGCGATAGAGCGGATCGGTTTCCACCGAAGTTGCGATGCGGTCCATCATCGCCACCGCTTCCACCGGATATTGCCCGGCCGCCGATTCCGCCGACAGCATCACCGCATCCGCGCCTTCATAGACGGCGGTCGCCACGTCCGATACTTCGGCGCGGGTGGGCATGGGCGACGAGATCATCGACTCCAGCATCTGCGTCGCCACCACCACCGGCTTGCCCGCCTTGCGCGCGGCGCGGGTGATCTGTTTCTGCAGGCCCGGCACCCGTTCCAGCGGCATTTCCACGCCCAGATCGCCGCGCGCCACCATCAACGCGTCGGCCAGTTCCAGGATGCGGTCCAGCGAAGCCAGCGCCTTGGGCTTCTCGATCTTGGCCAGCACGCCCGCGCGCCCCGCCACGATCTTCTTCAATTCGGCCACGTCCTCGGGCCGCTGCACGAAACTCAGCGCGATCCAGTCCACCCCCAGTTGCAGGGCCGCGTCCAGATCGGCGCGGTCCTTGGGCGTCATCGCCGACACGGGCAGCAAGGTGTCGGGCATGTTCACGCCCTTGCGGTTCTTGATCTCCCCGCCCACCTCGACAATGGCTTCGGCGAATGTGTCGGCCTTGCGCAGCAGCCGGAAACGGATCTTGCCGTCATCGATCAGCAGCGCATGCTTCTGCTTCACCGCCTGGAAGATTTCCGGATGGGGAATCGGAATCTCGTTCTCCACCTCGCTGGTTTCGCCCAGCACCAGGCGCACCCGCTCATCCTCCTTCAACATCCGCTTGCCGCCGGGAATGGTGCCCAGCCGGATCTTGGGTCCCTGCAGGTCCACCAGGATGCCGATGGGCCGCCCCATCTCCTCCGACAGGCCACGCAGATCGGCATGCATGCGCGCCAGCATGTCATGCGGGGTGCGGCTCATATTGATGCGGAACACGTCCACCCCCGCCTC
>JAFIHO010000311.1 GCA_017849395.1 Hyphomicrobiales bacterium | reverse complement strand
TCAGGCGTGCCGCGCCGGAAGCGGTGATCGTGGCCGCGGGCAGGAACACATCCTTGCCGCCGTCATCCGGAGAAATGAAACCGAAACCCTTAGCGTTGTTGAAAAACTTTACAGTACCCTTGATCATGAACATCCAGACAAGATTTCAGGAGAATAAGCCGGGCCTGACCGCGATGATGCGCGGGCCGCAAAATGACTTAATTGGCCCGGCGCGGCGACGCAAGGCTGTATCGCGTCGCGGGCGGCGCAACCGCGAGATGCATTCCCGGAATGGGATAAAAGTCAGGTTTCCTCTGCGATTCGTGCCCCGACTGCGCGACATCCACAGAAGCCGGATATTCGAATCCCTGCGACATCAGCCAGTTCATCTCCCTGCTCACCTTCTGAACCAGCCGCAATGATCGTGATGCTTTCGGTGGCAGGTCCCGCTGGCGCAACACGCGACCACGGTTCCTCCATCGCTGGATGCCGGCTTGCCCAGCCGCGCCATGATGGTGGTTCACAAAACTTTTCATTTCCGGCTGCAATCAAGAACGCTTACGGGAGCGCCGTTCAATCATGGCATTCCCGTGGCGGAGAAAAGATTTTCCGCCACGATCCGCAAGATGGCTACGGTCACACTGAACCGGGATGTATGATTTCTCATTGCAGATTATGACAGCACAGGGAGCAGTCCCATGACAGTCATAGATGGACATGACCGTTGGGCGAGGCCCTATTGGGCTTCAAACCGCAAGACGCATGACAAGCGCGCGGGTCGCGGCCCCATACTTCTGGCCGTGGTCGCCGGATGCGTGGTGTTCTGGGCTCTGGTCGGTTTCGTGATCGTCCAGATCTAGTTCAGGCAGGAACGCTCAGAGACGCGGCGAGCTTGCGCGGCGGCGCGGCGGCGCGTTGGGGAGCCTTGGTGTAGGTCCATACATGCGCGGGTGGGAAATTGCGCCACACCATCTGGCCGCCGATCAGAAAATCGCTGCCGGGGGGCGTCGCCGGGCGCCAACCATAGGATAGTTGAATAAAGCGTCCATGCACGCCCTGCCGGTCAAGCGATCTGCGGATCAGTTCGCGGCGGCGCGCGGGCGTGAAATGCAGCAATGGCAGCCCGGAAACGACGGCGGCGACCCGGTCATCATCTGACAAATGCGTGTCGAACGCGAAGGCGTCGCCGCACACGACCCATACGCCGGGAAACCGTGCCGTCAACAGCCGGCAGAAGGCAGGGCTGCTTTCGAACGCCATCAGGCGGTCCGGGGAAACACCCCGCGCCAGCAGCGCCGCCGTGACAGCGCCGGTGCCCGCGCCCAGTTCAACCACCAGGCCCGGAACGAACGGGTTGACCTTCGCGGCAATGGCGGCGGCGAGCGGTGCGCTCGAAGGTGTCGGGGCGGACACGCCGCGCGGATTTTCGATCAGTCCCCGGATGAATTCGCGGTACAGGCCCATGGCTCCTCCGTAGCGGAAACAACCCCGGGAAAGCGTCTTCGTTCCGGTGCAGCCTGTCTATTGGCGAAAAAGCTTCCGTGCGGGTACGGAGCGGATATTTGGCGTAAGTTACACTAACATCAAATTGACAGCCGCCGACTTTGATGTTAATCATACTTCCATGAATAAGAGACGGCCATCCCCTAAACGCAAGCGGACATATCGCCAGGGCGTCCGCGCCGAGGCGGCTCAGGCCGCCGGCGACCGCATCCTGTCCGCATTTTCCGATCGGCTGCGGGACGACTGGTTCGACCAGATCCGCCTGGAAGATGTCGCGGCGGACGCGGGGGTGAGCGTGCAGACCGTGATTCGCCGCTTTGGCGGAAAGGAGGGCCTGATCGACGCGGCGCATCAGCGGATGGGCCAGGAAATCATGGCCCGGCGCGTGGCGCCCAAGGGCGACGTAGCGGCGGGCGTGAAGGTCGTGATCGAGGATTATGAAAAGGCGGGCCCGATGGTGTTGCGCGCGCTGGCGCAGGAGGACCGCTTTCCAGCCATCCGGCAGGTGACCGATGTCGGTCGCAAGGCACATCGCGCATGGCTGGCCGACCTGTTTTCGGCCTCGCTTGAGCCGCTACCCGCCGCAAAGGCGCGCGCGCTGCTGGATGCGCTGGTCGTCGCCACCGACCTCTATGTCTGGAAGCTGATCCGGATAGACATGCGCCGGTCCACCGCCGAACTCCAGACCTTGATGGAGAATATGATCCGCGACGCGCTGCGCCGCGCCAAAGCCGATATTAAAGAGGGAGAATTGGCATGAGCGATGTTGGGCCGAAGAAGCATTTTCTGTTTGCCACCTGGGAAGGCGGCGGTTCCGTCGCCCCGGCCCTGACGGTGGCGCGCAAATTGTCGGCGCGCGGCCATCATGTACGGGTGATGAGCGATGCCTGCAACCGTCCCGAAAGCGAAGCGTCGGGCGCGGAGTTCGTCGCCTGGACGCGCGCGCCGAGCCGCCCGGACCGCAGCCGCGAAAGCGATATCATGAAGGACTGGCTGGCAGGCAGCGGACCGGAAGGACTGATGCGCGTCCTTGAGACGATCTGGGCGGGACCGTCGCTGGCCTATGCGCAGGACATCATGGAGGAACTGCGCCGACAGCCCGCCGATCTTGTCGTCACCAGCGAGATGCTGTTCGGCGTCGCGGCGGGATGCGAAGCGGCGAAGCAGCCTTATGTGAACCTGGCGGCGAATGTCAGCCTGTTTCCCCTGCCCGGCGTGCCGCCGATGGGGCCGGGCTTTACGCCGCCGCGCAACGACGAAGAGCGCACCATGCATGCGCAGGTGACACAGCAGGTGGTCGCGCTTCTGGATCACGGATTGCCCGCCTTGAATGCGGCGCGTCAGGCGCTGGGATTGAAGCCGCTGGCGCATCTGGTGGATCAGGCCGGGACTGCGGCGGCGACCCTGCTGGCAACAAGTCCGGCCTTCGATTTCGCGCCGGAAAGCCTGCCGCCGCGGGTGCATTATGTCGGGCCGCAACTGGACGAACCCGCCTGGGCCGCACCGCTCGATCCGGCCCTCACCGCGCAGGATGACTGCCGCTGGTGGCGGTGTCCTTCAGCACCACCTTTCAGAACCACATCGCGATCCTGCAGCGCACGGTCGATGCGCTGTGCCGGTTGCCGGTGCGCGGTGTCGTAACGCTGGGCGATACGATCGCGCCGCATGAGATCGCCGCGCCACCGAATGTGACGCTGCTACACAGCGCGCCGCATGACCGGCTGATGCAGGCGGCATCGGTGGTCGTGACTCACGGTGGACACGGCACGGTGTGCCGCGCCCTGGTGCAGAAGAAGCCGTTGCTGGTGATCCCGCATGGCCGCGACCAGAATGACAATGCGGTGCGCGTGACGGCACGCGGCGCGGGTCTGTCGCTGCCGCAGGACGCGGGCACAGCGGAAATTCATGTGGCGCTGAAGCGGTTGCTGACCGAACCATCCTTTGCCGAGGCTGCCGGCAAACTGGGCGCCGCGGTGGGTGAGGATGCGGCGCGCTCGCCGGTCGTCGAACTGCTGGAGAGCCTTGTTCCCGCCCGCGCCGTGAAAAACGCGAACCCGCGGATGCTGTGCATGGCGTGAACCAGGGGCGGCCGCGGCTTCAGGTCCTGGCCGCGCCTTTCACCAGCGCGCGGATGGCCCAGCGCTTGACCTTGCGTGTTTCCGCATCGTC
>JAFIHO010000310.1 GCA_017849395.1 Hyphomicrobiales bacterium | reverse complement strand
GAGACCAGTTGCGACGAGACCGCCGCCGCTGTCGTGCGGGGCGTGGCCCCGGGTCCGGGCGAAATCCTGTCCAATGTCGTGTTCAGCCAGATCGAGGCGCATGCGCCCTATGGCGGGGTGGTGCCGGAGATCGCCTCGCGGGCGCATCTGGAGATCCTGGATGACGTGATCGCACGGGCGCTGAAGGAGGCGGGGCTTTCGCTGGCGGATATGGACGGTATCGCTGCGACCGCAGGGCCGGGACTGATCGGCGGCGTGATGGTGGGACTTACAACCGCCAAGGGGCTGGCGCTGGGGGCGGGCAAGCCGCTGATCGGCGTGAACCATCTGATGGGTCATGCGCTGACGGCGCGGCTGACCCATGGCGCGGCCTTTCCCTTTCTGCTGCTGCTGGTGTCGGGCGGCCATTGCCAGTTGCTGGGCGTGGGATCGCGCAGCGATTTCCGCCTGTATGGCAGCACCATCGACGACGCGGTGGGCGAGGCCTTCGACAAGGCGGCGAAAATCCTGGGACTGCCCTATCCCGGCGGCCCCAATGTGGAGGCGGCGGCGCGCAGCGGCAATCCGCGGGCCTATGATCTGCCACGCCCCCTCAAGGGCCGCGAGGGCGCGGATTTCTCCTTCTCGGGCCTGAAGACGGCGATGCGCCAGTTGGCTAGCAGCCGGACCGTGAATGTCGCGGACGCCAGCGCATCCTTTCAGGCAGCCGTGATCGACATCCTGATCGACCGCACGCGGGCGGCGATGGCGATGTTCCGCAGAGACTTTGGAACGGGAAATCTGGTGGTGGCGGGCGGCGTGGCGGCCAATCAGGCGATCGGCGCGGCCCTGAAATCCCTGGCGGAACGTGAAGGCTTTGGCCTGCACATTCCTCCGCCCCGTCTTTGCACCGACAATGCGGCGATGGTCGCCTGGGCGGGGCTGGAGAGGCTGGCGGCGGGGGACATGGATGATCTTTCCATATCCCCCCGCGCGCGATGGCCCCTCACGGTAGCGGTTTAGGCAACGGCGAGAAGGGCAACCATGGCGAGCACCCCGGTCAGGGCGATCACCAGCTTGTCGAACGCTTCGGCCGCGAACTCGCTGGGGCTGCGGCTTTCGTCCTGGCTGGTCAGTGTGAGGTTGGACATGTGTAGTCTCCTTTCAAAATGCTTCGATGACCTAGTATGTACCACTAACTACCATGTTACGCAAGGTACCTTGCATTATCATGATAAGGCGGGTTCCAAGCCCTCTGTTGCGTCGCAATATAGGTGCGGAGACATGCAAATACATTAACATGAACCACTGTAAAATTGCATATCTGACATGCAATTTTCCGGTCAAGCGATTGATTTTACTGAATTAGTAACAAAATTGTCCTGAACAAGACAGAATTGTGCATATGCGAGACAGAAGCGTGGCAAAACTGAAGATCGCGACCTGGAACATCAACTCGGTACGGCACCGGATCGCGCTGGTGGCCCGTTTTCTGCGGGATGAACAGCCGGACGTGCTGGCCTTGCAGGAGACAAAGGTTACCGACGACCTGTTCCCTGCCGACCCCATTCGCAAGCTCGGCTATGTCCATCAGGCCATTCACGGCCAGAAGGCCTATCACGGGGTGGCGATCCTTTCCCGCCTGCCCTTCCGCGAGACCAGCACCCAGGATTTCTGCCGGGAAGGCCATGCCCGGCACATGGGCGTGACCCTTCAGAACGGCGTGGAGTTGCACAATTTCTATGTGCCGGCAGGGGGCGACATTCCCGATCCGGTGTTGAACGGCAAATTCGCCCACAAGCTGCACTTCCTGCAGGCGATGGAGAAATTCTTCGCCGCGCGCAAAAGCAGAAAGAACGATCCGGTCCTTCTGGTCGGCGACCTGAATGTCGCGCCGCTGGAAAGCGATGTGTGGAGCCACAAGCAATTGCTGGACGTAGTGAGCCACACGCCGATCGAGACAAAATTGCTGGGCGAGGCACAGGCGGCGTTCGAATGGACCGATGCGACGCGGCGCTTCGTGCCGCCTGACCAGAAAATCTATAGCTGGTGGAGCTATCGCGCCGCCGACTGGGAAGCGTCGGACCGGGGACGGCGGCTGGACCATGTCTGGGCCAGTCCCGGGATCAAGGATGCGCTGACGTCACAGAAGATCGTCAAGCGGATGCGCGGCTGGCAGAAAGCGTCCGATCACGTTCCGGTGGTGGTGGAACTGGATGTTTAAGGTTGGTCGCACGGCCGGACGGAAAACCGGTTCGCCGCTTCGCGGCTCCCACTTTTCCTGACCGGTGCTCCGATGCGCATCGCCTTTCTGCGTCATGGTCCGACTGAATGGAATGCGCTGGGTCGCATCCAGGGACACACCGACATTCCGCTTTCGGCGGAGGGCAAAGCCAAAATCGCGGCGCTGCGGTTGCCAGACAGCATCACGCCCGCACGCGTGTTCGTCAGTCCGCTGACACGCGCGCGGCAGACGGCGCGGCTGCTGGGATTGCCGGATGGCGTGACCGACACGCGCCTGATGGAGCAGCATTGGGGCCAATGGGAAGGCCTGACCCGCGCCGAAATCCTGTCGCGCCATGGCGAGGATGCTTTTATCCGCGCGGGGCTGGCGCGGGCATTCCGTCCATTGGGCGGCGAATCCACCGCGGAATTGCATGATCGCGTCGCGGATTTCCTGCGCGATGCGGCAGCGGGCGAAGGCGATGCCGTGGCTGTCGCCCATCTGGGCGTGTTGCGCGCCGCCTATACATTGGCGACGGGCTGGGACATGGCCGCACCGATGCCGCCGGAACTGGATGTGTCGCGCATTCTGCTATTGTCGCTGGCGCGTGACGGCACGCCGCGCGTGGCGGCGCTGAATGTTGCGTTCAGTTCCAGAACGGTTTGATCCCGCGGAACTTGCGGTAGCGTTTCAGCGCCTGTTTGACGATGCGCTGGCTGCGCGCGCCATACCAGCCGCTCACCACACCCGCGGCGAAGCGGGCATCGGCATCGTTCTTGCCCGTGACGCGCATCAAGCGCCCCACCGTTGCGCGGGCATGGGCGATGTCGTTCAGCGCGCCCAGATGCTCCTGCAGCAGGCGCACCTTTTCCAGGTAGCGGCGCGATTTCTTCCTGGGGTACAGGGAGCCGAAGAATTCCGCCGTGTAGCGCAGCTTCTTCAGCGCGATGCGCAGATGATGCAGATCGCGCTCCTCGCGCGACCGGGCGGTTCGGCCGCGTTTTTTCACCCGGCGCGCGGCGCGGGACAGCAGGCGGCCGGCCAGCTTCGGCACCTTCTTTTGCCGCCCCAGCGGCAGGCGCGACTGCGCCAGGCCTGCGACATCATCCAGGAACATTGCAAAGTCGGCCCCGGCGACACATTCGGCGGCCTCTTCCCAGGCGGCGTCGCGGGCGCGCTCGGCCCGGGCGCGCAGGGCCGCGAAACTGTCGCGATCGGCGCCGGTCGCGGCCGCCCCGGGCGCATTCAGGAGATCGCAGACGAAAACATCCAGGTCGCGCGCCGCCGCGAGCCGGCTGGAGAGTACCTTGCCCCGCCCGCGCAGCTCCTCCAGCCAGTCCAGTCCGAATTCCCGGCCGAACGCACCCAGCGCCACTTCCAGGCGGCGAAAGCCGACTCGCAACTGGTGCAGCCCTTCCACCGAACGCCCGCCGCGCAGCGTCCCCGCATTGGCGGTCATCTGGGCCAGGCAGTCGGACAGGGTGGCGCGAAAAGCTTCCTCGGCCGTCATGGCAGCGGTGATGCGCACCGGAATCGCCTTGACCGGCTGGATCGGGCTGCGGCGGCTGAGAGAGTGCAGATCGGCGCGCAAATCTTCCATGCGCCGGAGTTAACCGGCCGGGTTTGCCGCGCGCCAGCAAATTCCGGCCACTGTCACAAATCTCCCCCAGGAAGATTGGGACCGCTCAGACCGGGCGGACGGGAATATGCGCTGCCGCGAGCGCGGCCTTCGCCTGTGCGATGCTGACTTCGCCGAAATGAAAGATGGAGGCAGCCAGCACCGCGCTCGCATGGCCCTTTATGACGCCATCCACCAGATCTTGGGCATTGCCCACGCCGCCACTGGCGATCACCGGCACTTCCACCGCGTCCGATACCGCGCGAGTCAGATCGAGGTCATAGCCGGATTTCACGCCATCGCGGTCCATCGAGGTCAGAAGTATTTCGCCCGCGCCGAAGCCCGTGAGTTTTTTTGCATGTTCCACCGCGTCGATGCCGGTGGCCTTGCGCCCGCCATGGGTGAAAATCTCGTATTTGCCGCCACCGACGCTCTTGGCGTCGATGGCCGCGACAATGCATTGGCTGCCGAACTTTTCCGCCGCTTCCTTGACGAATTCCGGCCGCGTCACGGCGGCGGTATTGATCGACACCTTGTCCGCACCCGCCAGCAACAGAGCACGGATATCCTCGAGGGTGCGCACGCCGCCGCCCACGGTCAGCGGCATGAAACAGACTTCCGCCGTGCGCCGCACAACATCGAGCAGTGTGCCGCGGCCTTCATGGCTGGCGCTGATGTCCAGGAAGCAAAGTTCGTCGGCCCCGGCGGCATCATAGGTGATCGCCTGCTCCACCGGATCGCCCGCATCGCGCAGGGAAAGAAAATTGACGCCCTTGACGACGCGGCCGTCTTTCACGTCCAGGCAGGGAATGACACGGATTTTCAGCATGGCGCAGGCTCAATATTTGGTCGCGGTTCCGGACGGAAAACCGCTTCCCACTTTTCCTGGAACCGCTCCTATCACACTTTCGCGCGCGCCATCGCGGCGATGTTCATCAGGGTGCGCCCCGTCACCGCCTCGGCAGGAACGCCCGTGGTGCGGGTCAGGGCCTCGGCTTCCAGCAGCATGTCCAGCGCATCGCCCAGCTTGTCGCTGTTCCAGCGGCGCATCTGGGCCTTGAAAGCGTCGGTGCGGGTGAAATGCAGCGGCGGGCGCAGGCGGCGCAGCGCCACCTCCATCGGCTCGCCCCGCGCCATCGCCTCGCTGGCGGTCAGCAGTTTCTGGAAATGGCCCATCGCGCCCCGGATCACCTGGGCGGGATTGGTGTCGGAGACCCAAAGACGTTCCAGTTCGCGGTCCAGCCCGGCCAGGTCGCCGCCGCCCGCCGCATCGGCCACGGCGTCGGTGCGGGCTTCCGCCTCGTCGCCCATCGCGGCGCGCACATCGGCCAGGCTGATCTGCTTCTGGCCATGGGCATAAAGCATCAGCTTTTCCAGCTCGCGGCGATTGACGCCCCGGTCCACGCCAAGCCGAGATACGGCATCCTCCAGCGCATCGGGGGCGATGGAGAAGCCTGCCGCCTTGAGCGCATCGCGCACCAGATCGGGCAGATCGCGCGCGGAATCGGGGTAACAGGCAATGGCGGCGGCGGATTTGTCGGACTCGAAGACCTTGCGCAGGGCGGAGGATTTGGCGAGGTCGCCCGCCTCCACTACCACCAGCGCGTCGCCCACATGATTGTCCAGAAAGGATTCGAACAGGTCGGCGAGATTGTTGCCCGCGCCGCGCACGCGCACGACCCGCCGCCCGCCCATCATGGAGATCGCGGCCGCCTCGTCGAACAGGCGCGCATTGTCGGCCAGGAGCGCGCTTTCGCTCAGATCGGCGACATTGAACGGATCGGTGAGATCGGACACCACCGTCTTCAGCAGCCTTTCGGCGCGTTCCTGAACCAGCCCCGCATCCGGCCCGAATACCAGAGCGGTCGTCAGCCCCTTGGGCGGATTGGCGATGAAACGGTCGGCCTGGCCGGTTTTTACTTCCATCTCACTTCTTGCGCCGGAACCAGGCGCCCAGATCCAGGCGGATGCGTTCGGCCATGTCCTGCGCCGCGCGCCGGTCGGCGTCCTGTCGCGCGGACAGGGTGGAATAAGGCGATGCGGCGACGTTGTAGGAGGACAGGCCCATCTGGGTCCCGCTGGTCAGAGTGGTGCCGCGCGCGTCGGTCAGCACATAATCGGCCACCAGCCGGTCATTGTACCGGTAGATGGTGGCGTCATTGCGCTGCGCCACGCCCAGGCTTGTGGTCGGGCTCATGGTGCTCTTGAGGCGACAGGCCTTGCCCTGGGTGGTGCCGTCGGAACCCAGAATGTCGATCAGGGTGTTGCGCAACTCATAGCCCTCACGCTCGGGCACCGGCTCGACATAGATGGAGGCCAGTTGCGGCGCGAGACGGCCGCCATACATGGGCTGGAAGCCGCAGCCACCCAGCAGCAGAAGGAGCGCAAGGATCGCTCCGCGCTTCATGCAACAATATTCACGATACGTTGCGGAACCACGATCACCTTTTTCGGTGCTTTGCCTTCCAGTGCACGGACGACGGCCTCGAGCGCCAAGGCTTCTTTTTCCACCGAGGCATTGTCGGCGGTCTTGGGCACCGTCACTTCACCGCGCCGCTTGCCGTTCACCTGCACCGCCATGGTCACGCTGTCGGATACGACCAGGGTGGGATCAAAGCGCGGCCATTCGCTTTGCGCAACCAGTTTGCTGTGGCCCAGTGCCTGCCAGCAGCTTTCGGCCAGATGCGGCATCATCGGCGCGCACAGCAGAACCAGGGCTTCCAGGGCTTCGCGCCGCGCCGAGGCTTCCGCTTTCGCGCCGTCGCTGATGGCGTTCGCGAGCGTATAAAGCTGGGCCACGGCGCTGTTGAAGCGCAGGCCGGACAGATGATCGGTCACCGCAGCGATGGCGCGGTGGGTGGCCTGGCGCAGGGACTTGGACACATCGTCGGTGGCCGTGATTGCAGTGCCGGGCGCTGGCAGGCCTTCCGCTTCATCCACCAGGCGATATACCCGATTGACGAAACGCCAGCAGCCTTCGACGCCGGATTCCGACCAGTCCACATCGCGTTCCGGCGGCGAATCCGACAGCATGAACCAGCGGATCGCATCGGCGCCGTAGGATTCGATCATGCGCATCGGCGGCACGACATTCTTTTTCGACTTGGACATTTTCTCAGACGGACCGACCGTGATCTCGGTGTCGGTGCCTGTCAGGAACGCCTTGTCGCCGCGCTTTTCGATCTGTTCCGGCAGCAGATAGCCGTCCGGGCCGGTATAGGTCTCATGCGTGACCATGCCTTGCGTGAACAGGCCCGCGAAAGGTTCGTCCAGGCCGACGAAATTCGTCTCATGCATGGCGCGGGTGAAGAAGCGCGAATAGAGCAGATGCAGGATCGCATGCTCGATGCCGCCGATATACTGGTCCACCGGCAGCCAGTAATCGACCGCCTTGCGATTCAGCGGCTCCTGCGCCTTCGGGTCGGTGAAGCGCGCGAAATACCAGGACGAGTCCACGAAGGTGTCGAGCGTGTCGGTCTCGCGCTTCGCATCGCCGCCACAGGTCGGGCATTTGACCCTGGTGAAGGTCGGATGCGCGTCCAGCGGATTGCCATGCGCCTGGAAATTCAGATCGTCCGGCAGCTTCACCGGCAGGTCGGCTTCCGGCACCGGCACCACGCCGCATTTGGCGCAATGGATCATCGGGATCGGGCAGCCCCAGGCGCGCTGGCGCGAGGCCAGCCAGTCGCGCAGGCGGTAATTGACGGTACGCTGGCCGATGCCCGCTGCTTCCAGGCGTTTGGCGACTTCGGCCTTCGCCACTTCGACCGTCATGCCGTCCAGGAAGCGCGAATTGGCCAGCTTGCCGGGACCGGTATAGGCCTCCTTGCCGACCGTGAATGTCTTCGCGTCGGCATCGTCCGGCACCACCACGGGCGTCACGGTGAGCCCGTATTTGCGGGCGAAATCCAGGTCGCGCTGGTCATGCGCGGGACAGCCGAAGATCGCGCCGGTGCCGTAACCCATCAGCACGAAATTCGCCACCATCACCGGCAGCTTCCAGTCGGGATCGAAGGGATGGTCAGCGGTCAGGCCGGTGTCGAAGCCCAGCTTCTCGGCTTTTTCGATTTCCGCTTCGGCCGTGCCGGTCTTGCGGCATTCGGCGATGAAATCCACCAGCTTCGGATTGGTTTTCGCCAATTGCTCCGTCAGCGGATGATCGGGCGACAGGGCCACGAAGCTCGCGCCGAACAGCGTATCGGGCCGGGTGGTGAACACATCCAGCTTCTGGCCATCCGACAGAGTGAACTGGAAACGCAAGCCTTCGCTGCGGCCGATCCAGTTCTTCTGCATCAGGCGCACTTTTTCCGGCCAGCGTTCCAGCCCGTCCAGCGCCGACAGCAATTCTTCCGAATAGGCGGTGATGCGGAAGAACCATTGACTCAGCTTGCGCCGTTCCACCACCGCGCCGCTGCGCCAGCCGCGTCCGTCGATCACCTGTTCATTGGCGAGCACCGTCATGTCCACCGGGTCCCAGTTGACATCGGCTTCGCTGCGATAGACCAGCCCGGCTTTATAGAAGGCCAGGAACAGCTTCTGCTGCTGGGCGTAATAGGCCGGATCGCAGGTGGCGAATTCTCTGGACCAGTCGATGGCCAGCCCCAGCGCCTTCAGCTCCGACCGCATCGCGTCGATATTGGCGTAGGTCCAGTCGCGCGGATTGACGCCGCCATCGCGCGCCGCATTTTCGGCGGGCAGGCCGAACGCGTCCCACCCCATCGGATGCAGCACGGCGAAGCCCTGGGCGCGGCGGAACCGGGCGATGCAATCGCCCATCGTGTAGTTGCGCACATGGCCCATATGGATGCGCCCCGACGGATAGGGGAACATCTCCAGCACATAGCATTTGGGCTTGTCGGAATGGTCGGGCGCGGCGAACAGGGCGCGGCGGTCCCATTCCGCCTGCCAGTGCCTTTCGGACTCCTTGGCGTTGTAACGCGCCATGACGGGCCGTCTAACCCTGACCCAGCGTGGACAGCCGCAATTCGCGGGCGCGGGTCAGGATGGAATCCTCCAGCTGATGCGCCGTGTCGGGACTGGGCGCGGCATCGGTCCAGGCGTTGCCGTTGCGGGTCTGGCGGAACACCACGACCTTCAGCCCGTCGGCGCGCAGGGTGCGGTCGGAAATATAGATCGTCACCTTCAGCCGCTCATTCGGCGCGGCGGGCGCGACATACCAGTCGGTGATGATGACCCCGCCAAAGGGGTCAGCCGACTGGAGCGGCATGAAGGACATGGTGTCCAGCGATGCGTGCCACAGGAAGGAATTGACCCCCAGCGTCAACCGGCTGGACGCGCTGGTGATAGTTCCGGTGTTCATGTCCACCTGGGCGGTGTCCGATGAAGAGCCACAGCCCGCCAGGGCGAGGACGCAAAACAGGGCAGGCAGGATTCGCTTCGACACGTCTTTTCCTTGGGGGACGCCGGACAGGGCTTATACCGGCGGGATCAGGCCCGCGCAACTTGCGCCGGCGGGCGCAGTTCGGCTTATTCTGGAAGGGTTTAGGGAGCGTTCCGGATTGCGTATCGGTAAGATTCTGGCGGGGCTGCCGCTTTGCGTGGGGCTCGCCTCCCCCGCCGCCGCGGCGCTGTCCGACCTGACTGTACAGCCCATGATGCTCCCGGTGGGCGATGCCGAGCTGAAAGTCGATGCCCTGGCGGCGGGCGCGGTGGCGGCGACAGACCAGCCTGGCGAGAACAAGAATGCCACGGGCGTCGCCAAGCTGATGCCCCAGCTGCATCGCGACTATGACAGCGGCATGATTCTGTCGCTGAACGGCACTTTTACTCTGGCCGATCCCCTGTCGCGCGGGCGCTACACCAATCCCATCGAGAAGCTGTTCGGCGAAATGCAGACCGGGCTGGGGAAACTGCACCTGGGGCTGGCCGACGGCGCGGGCTATGCGCTGGGACTGACCGGGCCAAAGGCCCATCCGCAGATTGCGCTGGAGGATGCCCAGATCAGTTTTTTCCGCGATCCGGTCACCCATCGCGGCATCACAAACATGTTCGCGCTGCGCACGGCGGTCGGCTCGTCCTACAATTTCGCCAAGCTGACCTATCTCAGCCCCAATGTCTTCGGGGCGCAGATTGCCTTTTCCTATACGCCCAGCGAAGGCAAGCAGCTGCCCTTCATGAATGCGGGTCCCAATGTCCCGGGGCGGCAGACGGACATGTTCGAGCTGGCGCTGCGCTACGCCATGGATGTGGGGCCGGTATCCATCAGCACCTATCTGGCGGGGGCGCAGGCCCATGGCGAGAACAAGCTGCCGGGGCAGCAGGGCCTTAGCGACCTGGGCGCGGGCGTGCGGTTCGATTATCCCGTCGACGATTCCCTGACCCTGTCGCTGGGTGGATCGTACCGCACCACCAATGCCTATGGCTTCGACATCAACCGCGCCTATGCGGGCGCGACCACGCGCGCCCTGCATGTCAGCGGCGGTTTCAGCGACGGCAACTGGTCGGGCAGTGTCGAGTATGGCAATGGCGTGGCGGGCGCGGTGTCATATCTGGGCGTCAATGGCGTGCGGCTGGGCCAGAATGGGCTGGAAGCCTCACTGGGCTATGCGCTCAGTCCCGGTTTGCAGGTGAGTACCGGCTGGCAGCATCTGAATTACGGGCGCGATGTCGGTGCCTTCTATGACGGCAGCCGGAAATTATCGCTGGATGCGGTGTTCCTGCACCTCACGCTTCGCACAACAGACTAGAGATCGCGGCGATGCCGCTGAAGGCAGGCGCCAGCAGCGCGGCATTGCGCGAGGTGACGCCGCCCAGCGCATAGACAGGCACGGGCGATGCGGCTGCGATAAAGGCGGCGCGCACGGGGGTCAGGTGGGCCGCGCCGGGATGGCTGGCTGTGGCAAAGACCGGCGACAGAAAAACCGCATCCATTTCACGCGCCTGGAGCAGCGCCGACAGGGAATGGGCCGCGCCGGTGATGATCCAGTCCTTGTGTCTTGCGCGCCAGTGCGGCGCTTCGGTGAGGCGCGCTTCGGGCAGGTGCAGGCCGTCAGCCTCCCTCGCCAGCAAGGGATCGCCCGCCACCAGAAGGCGCAGGTGCGGCAGAGGACGAAGCTGATCCAGCAGCCTGGCGCGCGCCGCCGGGTCGCGGGCGCGGATCACGATGACACTTCCGCGCCGCAAGGCCCGGGCGGCGCGGGGCCAGTCGGCTGCGCGGTCATCGGTGAACAGCACCAGCGGCATCGCCGCATTGAGAGAAAAGACATGTCTTGCTAAAGCAGCGCGCATGAGCATCGCGGAAAATCTCGCCGCCATCATGGCCCGCATCGACGCAGCGCGAAAGGCCGCCGTCCAGCCCGCGCCCGCCACGCATCTGGTGGCCGTGTCCAAGACCGTGCCGGAATCGGGCATCCGCGAGGCGCTGGCGGCGGGACAGCGCCGCTTCGGCGAAAACCGGGTGCAGGAGGCGGGCGTGAAATTCCCCTCGTTAAAATCCGAGTTTCCCGACCTGGAATTGCATCTGATCGGGCCGCTGCAAACCAACAAGGTGAAGGAGGCCGTCGCGCTGTTCGATGTGATCCAGTCGCTAGACCGCATCAAGCTGGCGGACGCGCTGGCGCTGGAACGCGGGCGCAGCGGACGGATGCCGCGCCTGTTCGTTCAGGTGAACACGGGCGAGGAAGCGCAGAAGGCCGGCGTGCCGCCGCGGGAGGCGGGCAACCTGATCGCCTATGCGCGGGACATGCTGAAGCTGCCGGTCGAGGGCCTGATGTGCATTCCGCCCGCGGATGACGACGCCGCGCCCCATTTCGCGCTGCTGCTGAAGTTAGCGCGCGAGCATGGCTTGCCAAATCTCAGCATGGGGATGAGCGGGGATTTCGAACTGGCGGTGCGGTTCGGCGCGACCCATGTGCGGGTCGGCAGCGCGATTTTCGGGGCACGCGGTTAAGCGATCAGAATCCGGTCTTCAGGTCCCAGTTGCGCCAGCGCGGCCAGCGCGTCTTCCAGACGTAACGCGACACAGCCCTGGGTGTGGGAATAATCCGGCCGCGCGAGATGCAGGAAAATCGCGCTGCCCTTGCCCGGCATCACCGGATCGTCGTTATAGCCCAGCACCGCGACGAGGTCGTAGAGATGATCCTCGCGCCACATCTGCTCCGCGCTGGCGGGATAGGGCAATTTCACCAGCCGGTTGTAATTGGGGTCGTCCGGCGCGTCGCACCAGCCATCATCCTTTGCGATGGCGCGCAGGGGCAGTTGCACATCGGGTTTGGCGATACGGTCGGCGCGATAGAAAATCTCGCGCACCGCAAATGCGCCGCGCGGGGTGATGCCGTCACCCTCGCCGCCCTTGATCGCGATGCCGCCGGGGCCGATCGCCGCGCGGCGCGGACCTGCGCCCCAATCGAGCCGGGCGTCGCCGTCTGTCACGGTCACGCGCAGATCCATACTCAGTTGGCGAGGGCAGGAAGTTCCATGGATTTCTTGTAGGCGAAGAGCGCGCGGCGGGCCAGATCGTCGGACACGCCGCGGTCCTGCAGCGCGCCGGACAGGGCGGTCTCGGCCGTGGCGACCGGAATGATGGAGGGTTGCGATTGTGTCGTGGCGGCCAGGTTCTGCGCATGATCCTTGTGACCGGAGAAGAGCGCAAGAATCGTGGCGCCGAAATCCTTGCCCGTCACCGCCTCGAAAGCGGAATCGGCGACGGCGGAGATGGCCCCGAATAATCCGCCATACAATGTATCGCCCGCGATGCGCTCCACGGTTCCGATCGTGTCCCCGGTCACGGCGCGGTACAGGGTTCCGATCACCGGAATATGCTGGAGCGGATTGACCACATCCAGCAGGTCACGGAACGAGAAGCCGCCATCTCCGGAGCAGAAATGTCCCTTGGCATCCGCCTGCCGGGCGGGCGCAGGCGCGGTGGGGAGAACGGCTTTCTGCGCGGAATCGACGTTTATCATCCTTTGGCCCAAGCAAGCCCCACGCCAGCGTACAAAGGGCAGGATTGCTGGAAATTTATGACCGTCGTGCCCGCCCTTGCGGCAAAAATTGCCCGGCACGCGCAAATCGCGCTAAGATTCTGCATGCCCGTGCGCCTGCTTCTTGTCGATGCCGATGCCCTTCTGCGCGCCTCGCTTGTCGAACAACTCGAACGCGAGGGCCATTACCAGATCGTGGCTGTGGGCAGCGCGGCGGAAGCACGCGCCGCTGCAGGGCCGTTCAGCGCGGCGATCATCGACCAGGATGCGGGCGGCGAAGATGGAGACGCGCTGGCGGGCAGCCTGGATTGCCCGGCGCTGCTGCTGACAGGTTCCGATGACACGGACATTGCATCCGCCAGCGACAGCATAGCCAAGCCGTTCCGTCTTTCGGTGCTGTTGCAGAAGCTGCAGGCCCTGATCCATCACCACGCCGCCGACGAGGAGGGCCTGCGCATCGGGCCGTATCTTTTCCATCCTTCCGCCAAGCTGCTGGAACAGGACGGGCGCAAGATCCGCCTGACCGAGAAGGAAACCAACATCCTGAAGTTCCTTCATGCCAGCGCCAATACGGTACCGCGCGAGACGCTGCTGCATGAGGTTTGGGGCTATGGCCCGGCGGTGGCGACCCATACGCTGGAAACGCATATCTATCGCCTGCGCAAGAAGATCGAACTGGACCCCGGCAAGGCCCAGATTCTGCTGACCGAAGAAGGCGGATACCGCCTGTCCGCCTGACGGGGCCGCAAAAGTTTAACACCCGTTAACCATCAGGGCCTAGAAAACGCCGATGGCGAAACACAGGCAGGAACCGCGTTTCGAGCCGCAAGACCCCGATGAGGATTGGGATGATTGGGATGACGGCGAACCGCCGCCGCCCGATCCCCCGCGCCGCCGCGCCGCCTGGCCTTATATCCTGGTCATGCTGGCCTGCTGGGGCGGCATCCTGGGGGCGATCTTCTATTCCAGTTTCGTCTCCAGCCTGCCGGATGTGAATCACCTGCTGCCCACCGCGGCGTCGCAGGACATCACCATCCTGGACGATCAGGGACGGCTGGTTGCACGGCGCGGCCTGACACAGGGCGCGATGGTGCCGGTCGAGCAACTGCCCGCCTTCGTGCCGGATGCGTTCATCGCCATCGAGGACCGGCGCTTCCGCAGCCATCCGGGCATCGACCTCATCGGCCTGCTGCGCGCCAGCGTCGAGAACATGATGGCGGGTCATGTGGTGCAGGGCGGCTCGACCCTGACGCAGCAACTGGCAAAGAACCTGTTCCTCAGCCCCAGCCGGACGTTCGACCGCAAGCTGCAGGAAGCGACGCTCGCGCTGTATCTGGAGTATCGCTACACCAAGAACCAGATCCTGATGCTCTATCTCAACCGCATCTATTTCGGCGCGGGTGTGTATGGCATCGACGCGGCGGCGGAGAAATTCTTCGGCAAGCCTGCGCAACATCTGACGCTGACCGAAGCGGCGATGCTGGCGGGCAGCGTGAAGGCGCCCGCGCGCTACAATCCCATCGTCAATGCCGATGCCAGCCTGATGCGCGCGCGTGTCGTTCTGAAAGCCATGCGCGAGGCCGGATTCATCGATGCGCAGACACGCGCCCAGGCGGAGACCACGCGGCCCCGCATCCTCAGAGCCAGCGGCACGCCGGGCGCAGGCTGGTTTGCGGATTGGGTGGTGGCGCGGATTCCGCGCCTGATCGGCGACAATAGGGAGCCGGTCATCGTGGAGACCAGTCTCGATCTCCCCACCCAGGCCATCGCCGAGCGCGTCGTGGCCGCCGCAATGGCGGCGGAAGGCACGAAGATCGGCGCGGGCCAGGCCGCGCTGGTGGCCATGACCCCGGATGGCGCGGTGCGCGCCATGATCGGCGGCGCGGCCTATGAACAATCCAGTTTCAACCGCGCCACCGGCGCGGTGCGCCAGCCAGGCAGCGCGTTCAAGCCTTTCGTCTATCTCGCCGCGCTGGAGCATGGCCGCACGCCCGACGACATGGTGGACGATTCGCCGGTCAATATTCGCGGCTGGAAGCCCCAGGATTACGACGGCAAATATCTGGGCCTTGTGTCGCTGACCAAAGCCTTCGCTATTTCATCGAACTCTGTAGCGGCGCAACTGACCCAGCAGGTCGGGCCCAAAATCGTGGCGCGAACCGCGCACCGGCTGGGCATCGTCTCGCCATTGTCGGAAGTGGCGTCGCTGGCGCTCGGCACATCGGGGGTGACGCCGCTGGAATTGACGGGGGCCTATGCGCCCTTTGCCAATGGCGGCGAAGGCGTTGCGCCGTTCGGCATCGTCCGTATCCGCAACACGGCAGGCAAGATTCTGTATGAGCGGCGCGACCCCGGCCTGGGCGCGGTGATGCGCAGCGCCGACAATCAGGCCATGACCCGCCTGATGACGGAAACCGTCACCATCGGCACGGGCAAGGCCGGGCGGCTGGCAGGCCGACCCACCGCCGGAAAAACGGGAACCACCCAGGATTTTCATGATGCCTGGTTCGTCGGTTTCACCGCCGATCTGGTATGCGGCGTATGGATCGGCAATGACGATGCCAGCCCGATGAAGCGGGCCACGGGTGGAGGGCTTCCGGCGCGCATTTTCCGCGGCTTCATGGAAGAGGCAGAACGAGGCTTGCCGGTCCGGCCGCTGGCGGGGGAAGTGGCAGTCGCCACCGTGACGGATATCCCGCAGCCGGTGATCGCGGATGACGTTGCGCCACCGATCGAACCCGCGCCGGAAAAACAAGAAGACGCGATTGAAAAGATACTGAACGGCCTGTTCGGGGGAACCTGACCTGGTAGACGCACGCTCCGCGCAGTCACAGATGGGGATGAATCAGGCGCCGTATCTTTGCAGATCCCGGCCATTGGCCAAAAGCCAGCGCTGAGGCGCGGCGGGATCGCCGATCAGGGTGCGCACATGTGCCCAGAAGCGCGGACCGTGATTCATCTCGCGCAGATGCGCCACTTCATGCGCCACCACATATTCGAGCACGAAATCCGGGGCCATGATGAGCCGCCAGGAAAAGGACAGCGACCGTTGCGACGAACAGGACCCCCAACGGCTGGTTGTATCGCGCACAGCGATGCGGGCAGGCTTGACGCCCAGCCGGGCGGCGAATTCCAGCGCCCGCACCTCAAACGCCTTGCGCGCTTCGGCCTTCAGGAAGTCCAGCAGCCGCCGCTCCCCATGCTCAGGCTGGCCGCGCACACAGATTTCGCGCGAGGTTTCATTGCACCAGGCGGGCGCGGGCCCGCTGGCAGCCTGACGGATGCGATGCGCATGACCGCGGAACGGAACGACCGATCCCGGCGCGAGCGCCACCGGCGCGGGCACCCGTGCCAACTGACGCGCGATCCAGTCCTTCTCCCGGCGCGCAAATTCCAGCGCATGATCAAGCCCGCGGCGGCTGGGCGCGGTGACGCTGACTTCGCCCGTATTGGGATGCACTTTTACAATGACACGGCGGGCGCGGGGATTGAGGCGAACACTGACCTCGATGGCTTGCCCATCGATCTTCAAAAGCTCACGCCGCAGCAATGCGGACCTGATACGGCGCATGGTTTTCCTTTTTCGGACCCACCGGCATTTTTGCCCGCCATGGGAGAGCGCGGCACGTTCGGCGCGACACGCGCATCATCGTCATGCTATTTAACGCCACCATACAGGCTTCGCCAAAACAAATTTTGCAGGACAGCATTTGTCGCATACGTCCAATTTTAGCAAATCACGCATGCGCGACGAACATGTCGCGCTGCTTACGGGAACCTTGGCGCTGGCGCTGGTAGTGGGCGCGCTGGCATTCCAATATCTTGGCCATCTCGCGCCCTGCGAGATGTGTCATTGGCAACGCTGGGCACACATCGCCGCAATCATTATCGCCCTGGCGGCAACGCCTGTCTGGAAATGGGACAGACGCATCGCCGCACCCGCCGCGCTGGTGACGGTGGCAGCAGCGGCGCTCGCCATCACCGGCCAATGGCAGTTCGTGTTTCCTGTCGGCATCATCGTGATCGTGCTGAGCCTGTTGAGCCTGCTCATTCCCGGCGTGCGGGGCCTTGTTGTTCTGGCCATCATGTTGGTGGCGCTGTCCGGACTGATCGGCCTTTATCAGACCGGAATGCAGATCGGCCTGCTGCCGGGACCATCGGCCTGCAGCGTTACCCATCCCTATATCATCGGCAGTAACGCGCCGCCGCCGGAAGTCAGCTGCACCGCCGTGACCTGGAGTCTGTTCGGCCTGTCGATGGCGGCCTATAATGCGCTGATCTCGCTGGGCACCGCCGCGCTGGCGACTATCCTTCTGATACGCCGATGACACGTAAAGCCAAACCCGCATCGCCCGGTTCACAAACCGATATCGAGGCCATGATCCGTGTCGATCATGCGGGCGAGTATGGCGCCGTGCGCATCTATGAAGGCCAACTCGCGGTGCTGGGCAGGCGCGCGGGCAGCGCCCGCAGCGTGGCGATGATCCGCCACATGGCCGACGAGGAACAGCGTCATCTGCGGACTTTCGACACACTGGTCAACGAACGCAAAGTGCGGCCCACGGCGCTGGAACCGGTCTGGCGGGTGGCGGGATTCGCGCTGGGCGCGGCCACGGCCTTGATGGGCGAGAAGGCGGCCTTTGCCTGTACGGCGGCGGTGGAAGAAGCCATCGATGAGCATTATGCGGCACAGATCGCCGCACTGGGCGATGATGATCCGGCACTGAAGAAGACGGTGGAGGAGTTTCGCGCCGACGAAGCGGCCCATCGCAACACGGCTCTGGCCGAAGGGGCCGAACAGGCGCCAGGCTACAAGCTTCTGAGCGAAGCGATCAAGGCGGGCTGCCGGGTCGCGATCAAGCTGTCGGAAAAAATATAGCGACACACTGGGCGCGAGGGATTTTGGCCGCTGGCTAGGAGCGTCGCGCGGAGCGTGCGTTAGCACGTGAGCACGCGCGACAACGCCAGCGGGCAAAAGACCCGCGCCTACGGTTCTAGCTCGCTGTCCCAATAGAGATAGTCGGCCCAGCTTTCATGCAGATAGTTCGGCGGAAATTTGCGCCCATGCTCGCGCAATTCAACGACCGTCGGCTGATGCGGCCTGATGCGCGGATGCATCTTGGCCTGATGCGGCAGCCGTCCGCCTTTGAGCAAATTGCAGGGGCTGCAGGCGGTCACCACATTCTCCCAGGTGGTGCGGCCGCCTTTTGAGCGAGGCACCACATGGTCGAAGGTCAGATCCTTCGGATCGCCGCAATACTGGCATTCGAATTCGTCGCGCAGGAACACATTGAATCGCGTGAAGGCAGGATGGCGCGCGGGCTTTATGTAGGTCTTGAGCGACACGACGGAAGGCAGCCGCATCTCGAAGCGCGCCGACCGCACGGTGCGGTCATATTCTTCCAGGATGTTCACCCGCTCCAGGAACACGGCCTTGATCGTGTCCTGCCAGGACCATAATGACAGCGGATAATAGGATAGCGGGCGATGGTCGGCGTTCAGAACCAGCGCCGGGCAATTGCTGGAGGTAAGCGCAGCGGCTAGCACAAAGCGACCCCTGTGAAGACCAACTCCCTTTCGCGACGCAAGTTTACGGGAAAAAACGCCGCCTGCTCAAGAGCCTAGCCGATTCGCTGTGACGATTGAGAGACAGGCATATGGATTTCCCCTTCCTGTTTCAGCCGTCCCTGGAAGGCCAGGCTGAGAAATTCACTGGCCAGGGACATGGCCACCGGGTCGATGCCGTGGCCGATTCCCTGCGCAAGATGCCATTGCACCGGCGCTCCGGCCGCCCCCAACTGCATCGCCGATACCAGCATGGCCTGAGCCGGGATCACCGTATCCGCATCGCCGTGAGTCAGGAGAATCGGAGGTTTGGGGCCCGGCGGCGGCAGGCTGGCCAGCAGGCCGGAAAAGCCGATGATGGCGGCGGGCGGGACGGCGCGGCGCAGCCCGGCATGGAGCGACATCATGGTGCCCTGGCTGAATCCCGCCAGCGCCAGCCGGTCCGGCGGAAGATTCAGCCGCGCCAATTCCTCGTCCAGAAACTGGTTCAGCGCGGGCGCAGCGGCCTCGACCCCGCGTTGAAGTTCCTGCGGGTCCATGCGGGTCAGGGGAAACCACTGATACCCGCCCGGCCCCGCCACCCGTGAAGGCGCATTGGGCGCAACGAAGGCGACGGTCGGCAGCGACTGTTGCAGATGCGGCGCCAGCCCGATCAGGTCGTTGCCGTCCGAACCATAGCCATGCAGGAGCACGACCAGATGAGTCGCCGTACCGCTCAGGGGCGGCAGAATGGGACCGGAAAGCGATGCCATGAGCGAGCCTGTTGGTATAATGAGAGGCATCATGATTGTTACCCGTTTCGCGCCAAGTCCAACAGGCTATCTTCATCTGGGCCATGCCTGTGCCGCGATTACAGCATACGAAAGTGGCGACGATTTCCTGCTGCGCATCGAGGACATCGATCAGGGCCGCAGCCGTGACGCCTTCATCGAGGCGATCTTCTTCGACCTGAAATGGCTCGGCCTTTCCTGGGACGAGCCGGTTCTGCGCCAGTCACGGCGCATGGGCGCCTATATGTCTGCTCTGGAGAGTCTTCAGGCGCGCGGCCTGGTCTATCCCTGCTTCTGCACCCGAAAGGATATCGCCGAGGAAATTGCGCGCGCGCCCGAAGCGCCGCAGGGACCGGATGGACCTCTTTATCCCGGCACCTGCCGCGCATTGAGCGATGAGGAACGCACGACACGCATTGCCGCGGGGGAGGCCTATGCCTTGCGGCTGAATGCGCGAAAGGCGGCGGAGATGACGGGACCCCTCTCTTTTACCGAGCATGGCCGCCTCCATCCCGTGGACCCGCTGCGCTTCGGCGACCTGGTGATCGGGCGAAAGGACATGCCGACCTCCTATCATCTGGCGGTGGTGGTGGATGATGCGTTCCAGAATGTGAATCTGGTGACACGCGGCGCGGATTTGCTGCCCTCGGCGCATATCCAGCGCGTATTGCAGGCGCTTTTGGGGCTGCCCGAGCCCGCCTATGAGCATCACCGGCTGGTGCTGGACCGGGACGGCCGCAAACTGTCCAAGCGCGACAACGCCATTACCTTGCGATCCCTGCGCGAGGCCGGGGCGACCCCATCCGATATCCGCGCCCGCATCGGACTTTGAGCTAGCGGGTAATTTACCGGAAATAACCCGGAAATGTGCCTGCCCGATTTGCGGCGGGCTGGATCGGTGCTAATCCGCCCTTATGAGCGAACATCCTCTCGACCGCCTGTACGCCACCATCGCCGCACGCAAGACCGCCGGCGACACGCAGACATCCTATACCGCGCAACTGCTGCAGCAGGGCGTGTCGCG
>JAFIHO010000309.1 GCA_017849395.1 Hyphomicrobiales bacterium | reverse complement strand
CGCCCCGGAAACGCCGGGCTCCATCCATGAGGGAGGCGAGTTGGGCTATGCGTTATCGCACGCCTATGGCGCGGCGTTCGACAATCCCGACCTGGTCGTGGCCTGTGTGATCGGCGATGGCGAGGCGGAGACCGGACCGCTCGCGGCCTCATGGCATGGCAACAAATTCCTCGATCCCGTTGGCGATGGCGCGGTGCTGCCGATCCTGCATCTGAACGGCTACAAGATCGCCAATCCGACGCTGTTGTCGCGCATCCCCAATGACGAGCTTGAATCGCTGATGCGCGGCTTCGGCCATGCGCCGATATTCGTGGAAGGCGACGTTCCGGCCGAGATGCACCGCAAGATGGCTGCGGCGCTGGATCAGGCTTTCACGCAGATCGCCGCGATCCAGGACAGGGCGCGCAGGGAGGGCGCGACCGGGCGGCCGCTGTGGCCCATGATCGTGTTGCGCACACCCAAGGGATGGACCGGCCCCAAGACGGTCGATGGCCTGAAGGCGGAAGGCTTCTGGCGCTCGCATCAAGTGCCGTTCACGCTGGAAAAGCCGGAACATCTGGGCCTTCTGGAACAATGGATGCAAAGCTATCGCCCCGAGGAGTTGTTCGACGCGGCGGGCCGGTTGCGCCCGGAGATTGCCGCGCTGGCGCCGCAAGGCATCCGGCGCATGAGCGCCAATCCCCATGCGAATGGCGGAGCGTTGAGGAAACCGCTGCACCTGCCGGATTTCACCCAATATGCGGTGAAGGTGGAGCGGCTGGGGGCTGGTTCGGTGGAGACCACCGCCATATTGGGCGCCTTCCTGCGCGACACGCTGCGCGCCAATGCGGCAAGCCGCAATTTCCGCATATTCGGCCCCGACGAGACCGCCTCAAACCGGCTGCAGGCGGTGCTGGAAGCCTCGAACCGCACCTGGGAAGAGCCGGTCTATCCGTATGATGACCACCTCGCCCGCGATGGCCGGGTCATGGAAATACTAAGCGAGCATACGTGCCAGGGCTGGCTGGAGGGCTATCTCCTCACCGGCCGGCACGGCTTTTTCTCCTGCTATGAAGCATTCATTCACATCGTGGATTCGATGTTCAACCAGCATGCCAAATGGTTGAAGACGGCTCGCGAGACACCCTGGCGCCAGCCCATCGCCTCGCTCAACTACCTGCTCACGTCCCATGTCTGGCGTCAGGATCATAACGGTTTCAGCCATCAGGATCCCGGCTTCATCGACCATGTGGTGAACAAGAAGGCCGACACGGTGCGAGTCTATTTCCCGCCCGATGCCAACACCCTGCTTTATGTGGCCGACCACTGCCTGAAGAGCTGGAACCGCATCAACGTGATCGTGGCGGGCAAACACCCGGAGCCGCAATGGTTGGATATGGATGCCGCCATCCGACATTGCAGCGCCGGGATCGGCAGATGGGAATGGGCGAGCAGCGACCAGCAGGGTGAGCCGGATGTGGTGCTGGCCTGCGCCGGTGACGTACCCACACTGGAAACGCTCGCGGCGGCGGACCTGTTGCGCCGGGATGTGCCGGATCTGAAAGTGCGCGTGGTCAATGTGGTGGACCTGATGACATTGCAGTCCCCGAGCCAGCATCCCCACGGCCTGGAGGATGCCGCCTTCGACGCCCTGTTCACCAAAGACAGGCCGGTGATCTTCGCCTATCACGGCTATCCGGCGCTGATCCATCGCCTTGCCTACAGGCGCGCCAATCATGCCAATTTCCATGTGCATGGGTTTGAGGAAGAAGGCACCACCACCACCCCGTTCGACATGGCGGTGCGCAACCGTCTGGACCGGTTTCATCTGGCCGCCGCGGTGATCGACCGCGTGCCCGCGGCCGGTGCGGCGGGCGCCCGCGCCCGCCAGGCGATCCGCGACTGGCTGATCGAACACGAACATTATATTCGCGAACATGGCGCGGACATGCCGATGGTGCGCGACTGGCAATGGCCGGGCTGATTTGCCCGCTCCGTTGATCTGCCGCAAGATGCAGTCTGTGAAACAAGTCAATCTATGAAAATTGGAGATCGACCTTGCGGCACGCCCTCATCATAGCCCATCCGAACGAGCACAGCTTTGCCATGACCATGGCGGAGACTTATGCCCAGGCCGTGGAAGCGCTGGGGCATACATGCTTCCGCCGCGATCTTTACCGCATGGGCTTCGATCCCTGTCTCAAGTCCCGCGAACTGCCTTTTTCCGAAGGCTGGCGGCCGGAGCCGGATGTGGCCGAAGAACGCAGCCAGTTGAAGGACGCGGATGTGTTCGCGCTGTTCTATCCGATGTGGCTGAATTCGCCGCCAGCCATCCTGAAAGGATACCTGGAACGGGTGTTCGGTTTCGGCTTCGCCTATGGCAGCGGCGGGCAGCAGCCGCTCTTGTTGGGACGCAGGCTCATCAGTTTCAGTTCATCCGGTTCGCCGCTGGTGTGGCTGCAGGAAACCGGCTTGTTCGACGCCAACCGCAGGCTGTTCGATCAGGCCTTCTCACAGGTCTGCGGCCTTGCATTGCTGGACCATGTCCATTTCGGCGGCGTCACGCCGGGGGCAAGCGCCGATTTCATCGCGGCGCGGCGAGCGGATATTCGCACCGCCGTGACCAGGCATTTCGGAAACGGCAAATAAAAGCCGATTGCGCTCGTAGCGTCGGCAGGATTCGCGCGGGAGATCATATTGAAGCTGACATTCCTGGGCGGCGCCGGAACGGTGACCGGCTCCAAATATCTTCTTGAAAATGGCAATTTCCGCATCCTGGTCGATTGCGGTCTGTTTCAGGGCTACAAGGCGCTGCGCCTCCGCAACTGGGCGCCCTTCCCCGTCGCGCCCGGCTCGCTCTCCGCCGTGGTGCTTACCCATGCACATCTCGATCATTCCGGCGCGCTGCCCCTGCTGGTGAAGAACGGCTTCAGGGGGCCCGTCTTCTGTACCGCCGCCACGAAGGATCTGTGCGGCATCATGTTGCCGGATTCCGGCCATCTGCAGGAGCAGGACGCCGAGTTCGCCAACCGCCACGGCTTTTCACGGCACAAACCGGCACTGCCGCTTTATACCGAGCAGGATGCGGAGCGCGCATTGGATTTTCTGAAGCCCGCCGGTTTCGGGGCTGCGGTAGCGCTGCCCGGCGGCGCGACGGCGCGGTTCGTCCACGCGGGACATATCCTGGGCGCTGCGTCGGTGATCATCGAATGGGCCGGACGGCGGATCGTCTTTTCCGGCGATATCGGGCGTTATGGCGATCCGCTGATGCCGGACCCGGAGACACCCCAGGACGCGGATTATCTGCTGATCGAATCCACCTATGGCAATCGCAGCCACGGGACGGAAGACGCCGATACCGCACTGGCGGACGCCATCGGCAAGACCATCCATCGCGGCGGCACAGTGATCGTGCCCGCTTTCGCCGTGGGCCGGGCGCAAAGCCTGATTTATCATATCAGCAGGCTGAAAGCGGCGGGACGGCTGACGCCCCATCTTCCCGTCTTTCTCGACAGCCCGATGGCGATCGATGCCACGGAAATCTTCCGCCGCCATGCCGCCGACCAGAAACTTTCGCCCGCCCCCCTGAAAAACTTCGGCGGCGACGTCCGGTACGTGCGGACCGCCGCCGAGTCCAAGGAATTGACCGCCCAGCCCATGGCCAAGGTGATCATTTCAGCAAGCGGCATGGCCACGGGCGGACGGGTGCTGCACCATCTGGAGCATTACGCTCCCGAACCGAAGAATCTCATCCTGTTCACGGGCTTCCAGGCAGGCGGCACGCGCGGCGCGGCCATGGTGGCGGGCGCGGAAAGCATCAAGATGCATGGCCGCTATGTGCCTGTTCGCGCGGATGTGAAGTCGCTCTCCATGCTGTCGGCACATGCCGACCGGGACGAATTGTTGCGCTGGGCGAAAGGGGTATCCAGACCGCCGCGCCGCGCTTTCGTCATTCATGGCGAACCTGACGCCGCCGATACCCTGCGCCACACGCTGGAAGAAAATTTGAACTGGCCTTGCACGGTGCCCGATCATGGCACGGAAGTGACGTTGTGAGCGCGCCAAGCCATCATCTCAAGGCGCGGCGCCTGGGTATCGACACCCATTCCGAAACAGTGGTGTTCCTGCATAAAGACAGTCCCGTATGCCGGTCCGAAGGTTTCGCCTCGCTCAACCGCATTGCCCTTGCCGCGGGCGGCCGGCAGACCGTCGCCACGCTTTACCAGGTCGTGTCGGACATCCTTGGTCCCCATGAAGCGGGACTGTCGGACGCTACCTGGGAAGCATTGGGCCTCAGAGAGGGCGACAGCATCAGCGCCCGCCATGCCCCTCCCGTGGAGTCGCTTGGAATGGTGCGCGGCCGCATCTTCGGCCATCCGCTGGACGAGACGATGCTGCATGAAATCGTGAGGGACATTGTCGGCGGCCGCTATTCGGCCATCGAGATTTCCGCTTTCGTCACCGCCTGTGCGGCGCGGCCGTTGGCGGCGGACGAAGTACGCGCCATGACGCGGGCGATGGTGGCTGTCGGCGAGCGGCTGGTGTGGGATCATCCCGTGATTGCCGACAAGCATTCGGTCGGCGGCCTGCCCGGCAATCGCACTACGCCCATTATCGTGGCGATCTGCGCCGCGCTGGGCCTTGTGATGCCCAAGACCTCTTCGCGCGCCATCACCTCGCCCGCGGGTACCGCCGATACGATGGAGACTTTGGCGCCCGTGATGCTGGACGAGAAAACCATGCGGGAGGTGGTGGAGCGCGAGGGCGCCTGCATCGTATGGGGCGGCGCGGTCAATCTCAGTCCCGCCGACGATATCCTCATTCGCATCGAGCGCGCGCTGGATATCGACAGCGAAGGCCAACTGATCGCTTCGGTTCTGTCCAAGAAGATCGCGGCGGGCGCGACCCATCTGGTGCTGGACATGCCGGTGGGACCCACCGCCAAGGTGCGCGACGGAGCCGCCGCTGCATCGCTCTCGGGCGGGCTGCTCAAGGTGGCCGAGGCGTTTGGCATCAAAGCGTGCGTGGTGCCGGGCGACGGCGATCAACCCGTTGGGCGCGGCATCGGTCCCGCGCTGGAGGCGCGCGATGTGGTGGCGGTCTTGTCGGGTAGCCGCCATGCGCCGATGGATTTGCGCGCCCGCGCCATTTTGCTGGCCGGAGCCTTGCTGGAATTGAGCGGCACTGCCGCCCCGGGCCAGGGCAGCGCGATGGCGGATGCCGCGCTGACCGATGGCCGTGCCTGGGCGAAATTCCAGCGCATCTGCGAGGCACAGGGCGGCATGCGTACGCCGCCGACATCGGGCCATCGCAAGACGCTGTTGGCGGCGGGGGATGGCGTACTGACCGCGGTAGACAACCGCCGCCTAGCGCGCCTTGCCAAGCTGGCGGGCGCACCGGAGGATAAGGCAGCGGGCGTGGAGATGCATGTGCGGTTGGGCGACAGGCTGGAAGCAGGTCGTACACCGCTCTGCACCGTGCATGCCGAGGCGGTGGGCGAACTCGCCTATGCTCTTGGCTATGCGGACGTCAACACCGAGATGTTCCGGATCGCGCAGCCATGAGGGCGCCCCTGCTGATCGCCCTGCCCGGCAATGAAGCGATGACGGAATGTCTTGTGCGCCTCACCGGGGCGGAGGCCGGAACGCTCGAAAGCCGCGATTTCCCCGATGGCGAAACCTATCTGCGTTTTGCGGAGCCCCTGCAAGGCCGGAGCATCGCGTTGGTCGCCACCCTGGCGCGGCCGAATGCGAAGATTCCGCCGCTGTTGTTCGCGGCGGCCGCGGCGCGAGACCTGGGGGCACGACGCATCGGCCTTGTTGCGCCCTATCTGTGCTACATGCGCCAGGATGTCCGCTTTCACCCAGGCGAAGCGGTGACATCGCGCCATTTCGCATCGCTTGTTTCTTCGGCTTTTGACTGGCTGGTGACGATGGACCCGCATCTGCACCGCTACCATGCGCTGGACGAGATCTATTCCATCCCCGCCCGGGCGCTCCATGCGGGCCCTGCGCTGGCGGAATGGATCGCGGCGAATATCGAGCGGCCTTTTCTGATCGGTCCCGATACCGAGAGCGCTCAGTGGGTGAGTGCCGTGGCCAGCGCCTGTGGTGCGCCTTTTGCGATCCTGAGCAAGCAGCGGTTGGGCGATCGCGATGTGCGCATCGCTTCGCAGGCGCTTGGAATTGGCGAACATACGCCGGTGCTGCTGGATGACGTCATCTCCAGCGGACGCACCATCCTGGCGGCTCTGTCGGTGCTGGGGCCGCAGTTCCGGCGGCCTCCGGTCGTTATCGCGATTCACGGCATTCTTGCCGATGATGCGGAGCGCGCCTTCGCGGCGGCCGGTGCGCGCCTCGTTACCACCAACACCATCCCGAACAGCGCGGCACAGATCGACGTCGCAGGCCTGCAGGCCCCTGTCGTCGCGGAATTCGCGCGCTAAAGACCCTGGCGCGGCATGAAGCTGGAGCCGGGCGCAAGCCTGACGCTGCTGCGGCCGGGTTTGATCTCGAGATACGGGCTGCTCATCATGCCTTGCGCGACCACGATCCTGGAATCGTCGGGAATGCCGATATCGCCGCGCAGATTCATCTGCACATCGGCCAGAAAGCTTGACGGCTCAAGCGTCAACCCGGTCACCGTGCCGATCTTGACGCCTCCGATGCGCACATCCGAGCCGGTGTCGAGGCCATCGACACGCGGAAGCCGCGCGGTCAGTTCATAGCTGGAAAGGCTGCCGATCCCGGTACGCATCTTCATATGGACCAGGAAACCGGCAGCGACGACAATGACAGCCGCGCAAAGCAGGATTTCAAAAGGGCTATTTCTGTGCTGGGCCATCCTGCCGCCCATGGGGCGTTTCCGGCACGGAGGTCTGCCCGTCGGTGCTTGGGAAACGCAAGATAATCCGGCTCTGGCCCTTCTCGAATACCAGCGCGGAAGAAGACGCGGTCAGCCCCTCGGTAAGGCCCTCGACGCGATAGCGTCCGGCGGGAACCCGGAACAGAATCCAGGGTCCGCTGCATTTGACGGCGGCTACCGTCTTCCTCTCCTGGCTGACCGTAACATGCACGTCGCCCAGATAATGTCCGCCCTGGCCGGCGACCTCCACCTTGAGAGGATAGGATGCCCAAAGGGGGTTCTCTCGCGCGTCGGACCCGATACCTGTGCAGACCGCTTCCACACCCGCAACCGTGACGGGCTTGTCGGGCGGCAGAAGCGTGGCCTCCTGGGCCTGGGCCGCGGCCGGCAACAGCGCAAGCAACATGACCGCTCTTCTGACAATCATGAAAACCCCTGTGCTCGAACCAAACCAATGATAGGGCCGCCGGGTGATCGCGCGTTGATCGGCGTCAATGCGTTCCCGGACCGAGTTCGTTCTGCTGCGTGGGATTTCGATGGAAGGGTAACCCATGGTGGATCAGCCCTTTGAGGAGCAGCTGGCGCGGTCGCTTCATGACCATTGGCGGCTTATCCTTGCAGAGGGGATTTTGCTGCTGCTGGCGGGTGCGGCGGCGATCTTCCTGCCGCCCGCGGCAGGGCTGGTGGCGACCATCATACTGGGTTGCCTGCTCCGGCTCACCGGGGCGCTGGGCCTTTT
>JAFIHO010000308.1 GCA_017849395.1 Hyphomicrobiales bacterium | reverse complement strand
TGCCGGCGGCTGCTTCTGGGGACAGCAGGCGGTGTTCGAGCATGTCAAAGGCGTGACCAAGGTCGTGGCCGGTTATTCCGGCGGCGCGAAGGAGACCGCGACCTATCCCCAAGTGATCACCGAGACGACGGGTCATGCCGAAGCGATTGAAATCACCTTCGATCCGCGGGTGATCTCTTTCGGTCGCTTGCTGCAGATCTATTTTTCCGTCGCGCACGATCCAACCCAACTGAACCGGCAGGACATGGACCGGGGCACCAGCTATCGCTCCGAAATTTTCGCGGCTAGTCCGCGTCAGGAACAGATCGCCCGCTCCTATATCGCCCAACTTGAAGCGACCCGCATTTTCGCGCCCTACAACATCGCCACGAAGGTCGAGCCGCTTCAGGGCTTCTACGACGCCGAGGGCTATCATCAGGATTTCCTGTTCTACAATACAGGCCTTCCCTATATCGCCCAGAATGACCTGCCCAAGATTCGCGCCCTGAAAAAAGTCTGGCCGCAATATTACCGGGACAAGCCCGTGCGCTTCACGGGGCGCAAAGCGGCCGGATAGGCGCGCGTCTTCACCGTGCGCCATCCTCCAGCGCAAAGGCGATATAGGCGGTGCCCTTGGGTCCTTTGCGATTCATCCCGCCGCTGGTGCCGATCACCACATACTGCTTGCCGTTCGCCATATAGGTGATGGGCGTCGCATTGCCCGCATAGGGCAGCACCGTCTCCCACAAGAGCTTGCCGGTGCGGCTTTCGAAGATGCGCAGCTTGCGGTCGAAATTGGTCGCGCCGATGATGAGCAACCCGTTGGCCGTTGCCACCGCGCCGCCATAGCTTTCGCTGCCTGTATCTTTCAGTCCCTTCTCGACCAGTTCCGGATATTCGCCGAACGGAATCCGCCAGGCGAATTTTCCGGTTTTCAGGTCGATGGCGGTAAGATGGCCCCAGGGCGCGGCCGTGGCCGGATAGCCTTCCGGATCGACAAACTTGTTGTAGCCCGAGAATGTGTATCGCGAATGCAGTTCCGGCGCGACATTGCCTTCCGCCAGCGGTTTGCGGTCGATCACCGCCGTGGTCCACATCACATTCTCGGTATTGACGAACAGATATTCCAGCCTGGGGTCGAACGTCATGCCGCCCCATTCATTGCCGCCGGAGAAACCAGGCACTGCCACGGTCTCCTGTTTGTAGGCAGGTGGCGTAAAGATCGGCCCGTTCTTGAAGGTGGCGAATTTCTCCCGCGCCCATCTGTTCGCTTCCGGCGTGCGCTGGGTCATCTCCTCGGCGTTCAGGCTCTGGTGCGACAGCGGCGCGGGAAGGCGCGGAAAGGGCTGTGTCGGCCAGGCGGTATCGCCCGGCGCGGTGGCGGGCGGCACCGGCTTCTCGTCGATGGGAAACAGGCTTTTGCCCGTCACCCGATCGAACACATAGACAAAACCCGTTTTGTTGGTCGCGGCCACCGCGTCGATCCGGCGGCCATTCTTGGTCACCGTCACCAGCACGGGCGGCGAGGCGAAATCATAGTCCCAAACATCGTGATGCACCGCCTGGAAATTCCACAGCAGCTTGCCGGTCGCGGCATCGATGGCCAGCACGCTGTTGGCATGCAGATTCATGCCCGGCCGCTCGCCGCCATAAAAATCGTCCGAGCCCGAACCGGTGGCGGCGAACAGGATGCCGCGCTTCTCATCCATCACCATACCGGGCCAGGCATTGGCGCCGCCCGCCTTTTCCCACGCCCCGGCGGGCCAGGTTTCAACACCGGGCTCGCCCGGATGGGGAATGGTATGGAAGGCCCATACCAGCTTGCCGGTGCGCACGTCCCAGGCGCGGATGTCACCGGGCGACGCGGGCGTCTGCTCGCCCACTTCGCCACAGGTGAAGAACAGATTCTTCCACACATTCACAGCCCCGCCCATGCGCACATAATTGGCGGATGCGGGCCCGCGCAGATTGTCGTTCAGATCGATGCGGCCATTGTCGCCAAACGCCGGGTCAGGCTTTCCGGTTGCCGGGTCCAGCGAATAGACATAGTTCGACGCCGTCACCAGCAGGCGGCTGGTCTTGCCGTCGCTCCACCAGCTTTCGCCACGGCTTTTGAACCCGGCGCGCGACCGTTGCGGCAGGTCGGGCGTGAAGCTCCATTTCTCGGCGCCGGTAGCCGCGTCCAGCGCGAACACCTTGCCCAGCGCCGCGCCATACAGCACGCCATCCACCATGATGGGCGTGTTCTGCAACTGGCTGTCGCGGCCCAGGTCATAGCGCCAAACTTCCTTCAGACGCGCGACATTGCCCGCTTTGATCTGGGTCAACCGGGAATAATGCATTCCGCCCGCATCGCCATTGTAATGGCGGTACTCGCCCTCCGGCGCGCCCCCGCTCATGGCGCAGGCCGTCAGGCCCGGCAACAGAAACGGCCCCACAAGCCGCAATGCGCGCTTCATGAATTCCCCTCCGGACTGCTTTGGCGGCACCATAGCAGGCGTCCGGCGCTTGCCGAAGCGGATAGGGGCGGGTCAGGAGACCGGCTGCAATCCGCTTGATCGCGTCGGCTCCGTATGCACGCCGTCCATCAGGGCGTAGACCAGCTCCGCCTCGCTCAGATTATGGCCATGCCCCTGATGTCCGTATTTGAGCGGATGAATGACATAATGCCCGCGCTTCTGCAGCACGAAAGGATCGACCCGCAGCTTCTTGCCTTCGATGGCGAAAGCGCCATCATCCGCCGTGTCTTCTATTGCCGCGAAGCCAAGGGAATAGATGAAAGTCGTCATGATCACATCATCGAACAGGGCGGGCAGAAAGCGGAAGGGCGTGCGGACGGCAAAGGGACTGTCCGCGATCCTGGCGACCAGCTCCCGTCGCAGGGCAAAGCAGCCGCCCATGCAGAAGTCGCCGAACACATAGCCATTGTCGCAGGCCCGGCGCATCATCGCGCGATATTCGCGATGCGCCTCCAGCCCCGCGCGCAATCCTTCCCCGCGCCGGATCGCGCCGCGCAAAAGATGCCATGTACCGCGTACCCCGGTCAGCTTCTTCAGATGGTTCATCCAGCCCGTATTGGAAAAACGCGCGCCGTTCACATTGGAAAAATTCTGGCCGATCTGGCCCGCGGCAGGGCGGGTGGAGAATATCTTGCGGATGCGCTCGCCAAAGCCCTTGCGGATGATCAGCGCATCGGCGTCGATTTTCACGAAAATCGCGTCGGGGGCGACATCGGGCTCCCGGTTGGCGGCGATAAGGGCATGGAGCAGCGTCTGCCAGATAAGGCCCCAATGGCCCTTGCTGACTTCTGCCGCGCAGCGGATGCGGGTGTCCGGTCCCTCCAGATGGGACAACGAAGCAGGATCGAAGCCGTCGACCAGAAAATAGATTCGATAGCCGGTGCAATATTTGCGGATGCTCGCGACGGTATAGGCGGCTCTTTCCACATCCCTGACCGCAAGCGGCAGGAAGAAAATCGTGCTGACCATATGCCCGTTTCCCCTCGCGGCCCGGCAGTCCATTCATTTTCGCGCGGCCGCGCCTAACAGTCTGTTAACCGCGCGCGCCGCCCGCCGCCAACCGCTCTTCGTCCGCTTGCCTGCGAGCGGCTTGAACTCTAGCGTGACCAGGGCTACCGGGCGTTCCCATGTTTTTCAGCCTTTCCAAACTGCTGGTTCATTTCACGCGGCCGGGCGACCTGCTGCTGATCCTGCTGTCCATTGGCGTGGTCCTCATCCATCTGCGGCGGTTCCGCCGGATGGGTGCGTTTCTGGTGACAGGTGTCGCCATCATGTTCCTGGCCATTGCCGCCCTGCCGGTCGCATCCTGGGTCGCATCGCCGCTGGAAAACCGCTTTCCCAGGACGGCGCTGCCGCGCCATGCCGATGGCGTGATCGTGCTGGGCGGCGCGGTCGATCCTTACGCCACATCGGTGCGCGGCATTCCCACCCTCAACGACCGGGCTGAGCGGATGACCGAATTCGTCCGCCTGGCGAAACTCTATCCGCACGCCCGGCTGGTGTTCAGCGGCGGGGGCGGCCGCATGAAGGTCGATCCAGAGAACAATGAGTCGACAGTGGCGCGGCTGTTCTTCCGGCAGCAGGGGCTGGATTTGTCCCGCATTGCCTTCGAACAGCGTTCGCGCAACACCGACGAGAATGTCGTCAATACAAAGGCCATGGTCCGCCCGCGCAAGGATGACACATGGCTGGTGGTGGCCTCGGCCCAGGATGTGCCGCGCGTGATGGGGATATTCCGCAAACAGGACTGGCAGGTCATCCCGGTTCCGGTTGCCTACAAATCCGACGATCGCGGCCAGAATTTCGGAAATAACCTGCACCGGCTGGACAATGCGGCGCATGAATGGCTGGGGCTCCTCGCCTATTGGGCGACCGGCAAGACCGACGCATTGTTTCCCGCGCCCGCGACGCAATAGGTGTCCGGCGGCTGCCGCAGAACTGCGGGGATTGCCCCCCTGCGGAATGGTGGCGCGCGGGCGTAAAATCCCGCATGATGCGCCCCACAACATAATATCTCACAGGGGACCGAAATGCGCCTGACCGGACTTGCTCTTGTCGCCGCTCTTTGCGCCGCGCCGGTGGCGCAGGCCGCCGAAATTCATGTTCTGATGCCGCCGCTGATCTACAATGCGGGCTACAAGGAATTGAGCGCGGATTTCACCAAGGCCAGCGGCACCGTGGTGAGCCACAAGATCGCCGAACTGGGCACCATGCGCGAATCCATCAAGACCGCCTCGCCCACGCCGGACGTGATCTTCCTGCCGGCCGACCAGATGGAGGCGCTGGAAAAGGATGGCGGCTTGAAGCCCGGTACCCGCACCCATCTGGGCCGGGTGGAGATCGGGCTGGGTGTGCGGCCCGGCGCGCCGCATCCCGACATCTCCACCGTTCCGAAGCTGATCGCGGTACTCAAGGCCGCCAAATCGGTAGTCTATACCCATCCCAAGGGCGGCAGCATGCAGGCCCGCATCATCGACGATCTGCTGAACCGACCCGAATTTGCCGGCGTCAACAAGATGTACAGCACCAAGGGCAATGGCGCCGCCGCCCTGTCGCGCGGCGAGGCCGAGATGGCGTTGCAACTGGAATGCGAACTGATCGGGCATGAGGGACTGGAAGCGGTCGGCCCCTTGCCGCCTGAGCTTAAGGCGTCCATCGACACGGCAACGGCGGTGCCCGCCAATGCGCCGCATCCCGAAGACGGCCTGGCCTTTGTGCGCTACATGGCCCGGCCCGAAGCGGACCCGATTTGGAAGTCACACGGCCTGACGCGGTTGCATTGACCGCGTTTTCCGGGCTTATCCACCAGGGCTGAAAATTATTTTCCTCAGCCGGATACGCGACTTGCGCGCGTTTCCGCGCAAAAGCCTATCCACCCTCTGCGGGCGCGCGCATGTCTTGCCAGCGTGGTACATTTACATGCGTGGATGCTCTCGCCCTTTGGGGGGGAGGGGGGATCCGGTTTTTGTGGTTCAATTGGGCGGCCATCGTTTTCGCGTATGGTCCCCGGCACGGTTCGCCTCCGTCCGCCGCCGTGAACTGCCTCACGCACCGGCGCCGGATTCGCCAATTTTCGCTCTTCTTCTGTTGCGCCGTTCGCAGGCCTATGTTTGCTATTGGCAAACACCCAGGAACGCAGGGCGCAACACCAGGCCCCGCGCAAACCACAAGAAGATGGCGAAGGCATAATGATCGGCACATCACCCCTCGGCAGCGTGGACAAGGCGCTTCGCGCTCTGCAACGGCTGGGCGATGCCGGCGCCGGCGGCCTGGCGCTGACCAAGCTGGCGGGTGATCTCGGTCTCAACAAGGCCTCCCTGCACCGCACGCTTTCCGCCCTGCGCCATCGCGGCTTTGTGGAGCAGGACCAGAACGGCAATTACCGTCTGGGTCCCGCGATCCTGGCTATTGCCGACTCCCATCTGCGCGACGAATCCCTGCGCAGCCTGATCCACAATGCACTGGCGGGACTGTGCGTGAAGATCGGCGAGACCTGTCATCTGGGCGTGCTGACCGGCGAGCAGGTCGTCTATATCGACAAGGTGGAGCCGCAGCGCGCCATCCGCATCTGGTCGGAGATCGGCTGGCGCAATCCCGCGCTCACCACCGCGCTGGGCCGCGCCATCATGAGCCAGAAATTCGTCGATTTCGAAAGCTTCGCCGCCAGCTTCCCCAATCCCGTGCCCAAACGCACGCCCAACACCCGCGCCAGCCTCAGGCAGGTGTGGCAAGAACTCGTCGATGCCCGCAAGCGCGGCTTCGCCAAGGAAGAACAGGAAAACGAACTGGGCATTACCTGCATGAGCGTCGCCATCCTGCGCGGCGCCAATGTGATCGCGGCCATCTCCATCACGGCTCCGGCGGAGCGCATGGAGATCAAGCGCATGACGCTGCTCGCCCGGAAGCTGCGCGAATGTATCGAGCCGACGCTGCCGCCCGGCCTCTCGCTGCAAAAGCCCGCCGCCGGCCCCAAACTCGCACGCAAGGCGGCCGCCGCGCGCTGAGGAAAGAGTGTGGCATGTCTGCCGCACCTGACAGTTTTCAGTGTTTTCTTCTCGTCAACATTTCTCCGACATAACAGCGTACAGCCCGCTATTTTCCGGGCCTTCCCACATGCGCGCACCCATACTGCGCCGCCAGCGATTTCGTATTACGGAACCTGTGGTTTCTACTGGTTGACAAGGGGCCGCGCCCGGAGGCAATTTCCGGCACCGAATTTCGGCTCGTATTCCCTGTGAGCTGAATACCTTGCCCGGCGGCGAAAGCCGCCGGGCATTTT
>JAFIHO010000307.1 GCA_017849395.1 Hyphomicrobiales bacterium | reverse complement strand
GGGCGCAGCTTGGGCTAGGATGAACGAAACACAGAAATACAAACGCGCGATACGGGAGGATATGTTGATGGACCGTCGTCTGTTCTTGCAGGGTTCTGCGGGCGTCGCGGGCGGATTGCTCGGCGGTGTCGCGCCGGCGCTGGCCCAGCCGACCGGTCCCGTTTATTCCGGCGCACCGAAAATGGAAGTGCAGCCGCCGCTGCGTCAGCAGCAGCAATTCCGCGTCGGTTACACGACCAACACCCGCGGCGGCTGGGAAGGCAGCGCCTTCACCGGGATCTCCGAGGGCCGCGATATCGGCTTCCGCTATTTCGAGATTTTCGGCTCCTCCTTCTGCGCCACCAAGGATGGATTGGAGCCGCCGCCCCGTGACCGGCAGCCCATGAAGGCCTGGGAAAACGGTTATTCCTGGAAATACCCCACGACCCGCGAAAAGCGCGAAGTTTACTACCCCGACCGCTGGGAGGCCTTGCAGCACCGCATGTATGAAATAGGTGCCCAGTTCACCGCCATTACCGGCGGCGCGGCTGGCGGCTCAGTGGCGTTTCACGATCCGGCGCAGCGCAAGGATGTCGTGGACAATCACTTCAACATGGCGCGCTTTTCGCGTCGCTTCGGCTGCGACCACCAAAAGACCAATGCCGGTCCGCGCAAGCAGCCCGATGGCACGCCATTGGCCGACCTGAAGGAAATCGCCATCACGCTCGAACAGCTGGGCAAGCGGCTGAAGGAAGAGCTGGGCATGAAGTTCGGCATCCACGCCCATCTTGGCAGCCAGGTGCAGAACGAAGCCGAGACCATGTACATCATGGAGCACACCAATCCCGACTATGTCGGCTTTGTGCTGGATACCGGCCATATCACCATGGCGGGCATGGACCCGGTCGCGCTGGCGAAGAAGCTCGGCAACCGGATTTGCGAGGATCATTTCAAGGATACGAAGAAGGAAGATCGCGGCGGCACGAAGAATGTCCCCAAGCCCGACCGGGACATGATGAACGATCCCTATTTCTATCCGCTGGGCGAAGGCGGGGTGGATTTCCCGGCAATCATGGCCTTCCTGAAGGCCAGCGGCTGGCGTGGGCAGTTGAATGTCGAACTCGACACCTCGCCCTGGCGTCCGCCCAAGGACAGCGCCCGCATTACCGCCAATTACATCCGCAACGTCCTGAAGCTGGAATTGTAAACACCGGGCATGGCCTTTCCGGGGAAAGGTCTGTTTGGGTTTTGTTCATCCCTGGGCTATATCCGTTGCGAAGAATGAAGGTCGTCATGCGCCACGATACTGCTGTCCTGACGTTATCTCTGACGGGTACGAGGTCATGACCGTGCAGCCCTCCAGTTTCCATTCCAGACTTCTGCCTCAGGACTGGCGCGAAGCGCTGCTGCTGGGACGTGTCGATATGGGGGACGGTCCGACCCCCATTCTGGTGCGCGAAGGCCGCGTTCTGGATGTCAGCAAGTTCGCGCCCACCACCTCCGCCTTCATGGAGAAGTGGAATGGCACGGTGCCGGACGGCAAGGATCTGGGCGACATCGCCAGCCTGGATTTCCAGCCCGTCTGGGTGCGCGACAGCGGCCCCAAGCTGCTGGCGCCGGTGGACCTGCAATGCGTGAAGGCGGCAGGCGTCACCTTCGCCGTTTCGGCGGTGGGGCGGGTGATCGAGGAACGCGCGCAGGGCAAGCCGGAAAAGGCTCAGGCCATCCGCGAAGCCTTGTCGGCGCGGGTCGGCACCGATCTGCGCGCCGTGGTACCGGGCTCGCCGGAAGCGGTGAAGCTGAAGGCCGCGCTGATCGCCGATGGATTGTGGTCGCAATATCTGGAAGTCGCGATCGGCCCCGATGCCGAAGTGTTCACAAAGGCGCCGCCGCTCTCTTCCGTCGGCTGGGGCGCATATGTCGGCGTGCGCACGCAATCGACCTGGAACAATCCCGAGCCCGAAGTGGTGATCGCCTGCGATCGCGCCGGACGCGCACTGGGCGCGACGCTGGGCAATGACGTGAACCTGCGCGACTATGAAGGCCGCAGCGCGCTATTGCTGGGCAAGGCCAAGGACAACAATGCCGCCTCGGCGGTGGGACCCTTCATCCGCCTGTTCGACGACCGTTACACCATGGACGATGTGCGCAGCGCGGTGGTGGAACTGGAAATCCAGGGCCAGGACAATTATCGGCTGGAAGGCACCAGCACCATGGCCGAGATCAGCCGCGATCCGGTGGAACTGGTGCGCCAGACCTTGAGCGAGCATCAATATCCGGACGGCTTCGTGCTGTTCCTCGGCACTCTGTTCGCGCCCACGCAGGACCGCGACGAGCCTGGTCTGGGCTTCACCCACAAGGAAGGCGACCTGGTGCGGGTCACCACCCCAAAGCTGGGCGTGCTGGAGAACCGGGTCACCACCTGCAAGGCGGCGCCGCCCTGGACTTTCGGCATTTCCGACCTGATGCAGAATCTGGTGCGCCGGGGCCTGCTGACGGCGTGACGCCGGCGTTTTCCATGCCGAAACCGCGGGTCTCGGATGGCGATTTCGAGGTTGATCGTCCCGCGGGAAGGCTTAATTACCAGTCCTGACTTAGCCTTGGAGGGCCTTCATGACCGACACATTGACCCATTTCATCGGCGGCAAGCAGGTGTCCGCCAGCACGCCGCTGGAAAGCCTGAACCCCTCCAACACCAACGAAATCATCGCCAAGTTCCCCGACGGCAGCGCCGAGGATGTGAACAAGGCGGTGGAAGCCGCCCGCAGCGCTTTCCCCGGCTGGTCAAGCGCGACCCCTGAAGTGCGTGCCGATGTTCTGGACAAGGCGGGTAGCCTGATCATGGAGCGGCGCGAAGCCATCGGCAAACTGCTGGCGCGCGAGGAAGGCAAGACCCTCCCGGAAGCCATCGGCGAGACGGTGCGCGCCGGTCGCATCTTCAAATATTTCGCGGGCGAGGCGCTGCGCCGCCACGGCCAGAATCTGGAATCGGTGCGCCCCGGCGTGGAAATCCAGACCTATCGTGAAGCGGTGGGCGTCTATGGCCTGATCACCCCCTGGAATTTCCCCATCGCCATTCCTGCCTGGAAGGCCGCGCCCGCGCTGGCTTTTGGCAACACGGTCGTACTCAAGCCCGCCAATCCTACGCCCGCCACTGCGCATGCGATGGCCTCGATCATCCATGAAGCGGGCGCGCCGGCGGGTGTGTTCAACATGGTGCTGGGCCGCGGCGTCGTGGGCGACGCGCTGTCCAAGCATCCCGACGTGAACGGCGTGTCCTTCACCGGCTCGCAGGGCGTGGGCAGCAAGGTTGCGCTGGCGGCTGTGTCGCGCCAGGCACGCGTACAGATGGAAATGGGCGGCAAGAATCCGCTGGTCATCCTGGACGACGCGGAGTTTGACCGTGCCGTCCAGATCGCTGTCGATGGCGGCTATTTCGCCACCGGCCAGCGCTGCACCGCTTCGTCGCGCGTGTTCGTGCAGGCGGGAATCTATGACAAGTTCATCGCGGCCGTGGCCGAACGCGCCAAGGCGCTGAAGGTTGGCGATGCCCTCGATCCCACCACCCAGATGGGGCCGGCGGTGACCGATAGCCAGCTTAAGAACAACCTCGACTATGTCGATATCGCGGTGAAGGAAGGTGGCCGGCTGCTGGCGGGCGGTTCCGCCCCGCTCAAGCTCGGCACGCCCGGCTATTACATGAGCCCCACCCTGGTGGTGGACACCAAGATCACCGACCGCATCAACAATGAGGAAGTGTTCGGTCCGGTCATTTCGGTGGTCAAGATCAAGGACTACGAGGAAGGCCTCGCCATGGCCAACGCCACCAATTTCGGCCTGTCAGCGGGTATCGTCACCACCAGCCTTAAACATGCGCGCCACTTCCAGCGCAATGTGAAGGCGGGCATGGTGATGATCAATCTGCCCACCGCAGGCGTCGATTACCATGTTCCGTTCGGCGGCTCGCGCGGGTCGTCCTATGGCGCCCGCGAACAGGGCTTCGCAGCGGTGGACTTCTTCACCCAGATCAAGACAGCCTATTCGTTGAGCTGACAAAAAGGGGGCGAAAGCCCCCTTTTTCATGTCAGAATAAGGACAAGAACAACCGGGGAGAGCGGAATGCGGAAATATCTTGTTTGCGCCACAGCCATGACGTTGCTGGCGGGGGCCGCGCGGGCCGAGCTGGCGATTTCCGCCCATGACGGCAAGCAGATTCGCGAGGACAAGGGTCCCACCAAGGACCAGATCGTGATGATCTCCTTCGGCGCCGGCAAGCCCAAGGTGATCGGCAGCGTGGAAGCCCCCGCAAGCATGATAGGTCCGCCCACCTCTATTGCGGTGGCGCGCGATTTCAGTTTCGCCATTGTCACCTGCGGCCAGAAGCTGGATGCGAACAACAAGCTGCAGCTGGATGATGTGGTGACGGTGATCGGGCTAGACGATCCGACAAAGCCCAAGGTTTTGCAGACCTTGCACGCCGGTCCCGGTGCGATGGGCGTCAGCATGAACCGCAGCAAGACGCTGGCGATGGTTGCCGCGTCCGGCGAAGGCGCGGTTTATGTCTATTCCATCGCAGACCGCCATCTGACCCAGGTCGGCAAGATCGATGTGGGCGCCAAATCGGAGCCGCGCGATGTGATCTTCGCGCCGGATGGAAAGAACGCCTATGTGGTCGGCTGGGGCAATGGCAAGCTGACCAAGCTGGCGATTGACGGAACCAAGGTAACGGTTGTTGGCGACATCATGACCGGCATCGACCCCAAGGGCCAAGCGATCAACAATATCGACGGCGGCGACATCAGCCGTGACGGCCGCTATCTCTACAACACGGCCTTCAGCGGCACGCCGATGGGCGCTTCAAAGACCGGCAACATTGCCGTCACCGACCTGCGCAATTTCAAGCTGGTCGCGGCGACGGAAGTGGGCAGCGGCACTGAGAATCTCACCCTGTCGCCGGATGGCAAATACATGGCCGTCACCATCCTGAACGGCACCGCGATGGTGCGTTCCGCGCCGGACTTCAACACGGTGCTGGGCAAACTGAAACTCTATGCGGTCAACGGCCCGAAGCTGACCTTCGTGGCAGAGGCCGACACAGGCCATAACTGCCAGGGCACTGTGTTCAGCGACGACAACAAGACCATCCTGCTGCAATGCGCGACGGAGAAGGACATCGAGGTTTTCCGTTTCGACGGAAAAAGCCTGACTCAGGACAAATCCGCGACCTTGACCTTCGATGGCCGTCCCGGCGCCATCGCCACCAACCGGACGCGTTGACGCGATTTTCCTTGATTGCCACGGCGCGGCCACGCAAATAGCCGCCCATGACGCCCCTGTTGCATCTGAAGGATATCACCGTCGCATTCGGCGGCGCCCGTCTGCTGGATGGCGCCGAGCTGGCGGTCGGACAGGGCGAACGGCTGTGTCTGGTAGGGCGCAACGGTTCGGGGAAATCGACCCTTCTCAAGATCGCGGCCGGGTTGAACGAGCCCGATAGCGGAACCCGTTTCGTCCAGCCGGGCTCGACGGTGCGTTATCTGGCGCAAGAGCCGGATCTCAGCGGCTATGCCACCACGCAGGATTATGTCGAAGCAGGATTGCTGGAGGGCGATGATCCCAACCGCGCCTTCTATCTGCTGGGCAATCTGGGGCTTTCAGGTTTGGAAACGCCCGCGACCCTCTCGGGCGGCGAAGCCCGTCGCGCGGCGCTCGCGCGAACCCTGGCGCCCCGTCCCGATATTCTGCTGCTGGATGAGCCCACCAACCATCTCGATCTGCCCGCCATTGAGTGGCTGGAAGGCGAACTGAAGGCGATGCGCGGCGCGCTGGTATTGATCAGCCATGATCGGCGTTTTCTGGAAAGCCTGTCGCGCGCCACGCTATGGCTGGATCGCGGCAAGACGCATCGCCTGGAACGCGGCTTCGAGGCTTTCGAGGCCTGGCGTGACGAGAAGCTGGCGCAGGAAGAGATCGAACGCCACAAGCTGGAGCGCCGCATCGCCGCCGAAGAAGACTGGGTGCGCTATGGCGTGTCGGGCCGCCGCAAGCGCAACCAGGGCAGGTTGGAGCGGTTGCGGGGCATGCGCACCGAGCGGCGCGAACAGTTGCGCGTGATGGGCAATGTGAGGATGGAGGCTGCGGAAGGCCAGGGCGGCGGCACCAAGGTGATCGACGCAAAGGGCATCGCAAAATCCTTCGGCGACAGGGTAATCGTCGATGATTTCTCGATGCGTGTGCATCGCGGCGACCGCATCGGCATTGTCGGCCCCAACGGCGCTGGCAAGACCACGCTGCTGAAGCTTCTCATTGGCCAGCTGTCGCCGGACCGTGGAAATGTGAAGCTTGGCGTCGGGCTTCAGATGGCGATGCTGGATCAGAACCGCAGCAAACTGCATCCCGAACAGACATTGGCAGCAGCGGTGACCGATGGCCTGACGGGTGTGGCGGGCGACACGGTGATGGTGGCCGGAAAGCCGCGCCATGTGGTGAACTATCTGCAGGACTTCCTGTTCTCGCCTGCTCAGGCGCGCACCCCGGTGAAGGTGCTGTCGGGGGGCGAGCGGGCGCGGCTGCTCCTGGCCAAGCTTTTCGCCACGCCATCGAATTTCCTGGTGCTGGACGAGCCGACCAACGATCTGGACCTGGAAACGCTCGACCTTCTGGAAGAGGTGATAGCCGACTATCAGGGCACCGCGCTGATCGTAAGCCATGATCGTGATTTCCTTGATCGCGTGGCCACGGCCATTGTCATGGCGGAGGGCGATGGGCGGTTCGCCGAATATGCGGGCGGCTATTCGGACATGGTCGCGCAACGCGGCGAAGGCGTCACGGCAAAGTCAACAGTCGCGGGAAAGTCCACAAAGAAAGCCGTGGAGCGCAAACCGCGCACCGCTACACCAAAGATGAATTTCGCCGATCTGCATGCCCTGAAGGTGCTGCCGGAAAAGATTGCGGCGGCCGAAATCCGTATTGCGGCGCTGGAACAGCAGCTGTCCGACGCCACGCTCTATGCGCGCGATCAGGGCAAGTTCGCATCGATCTCCGACCAGCTTGCCCGGCTGCGCACGGAAAAGGACGCGGACGAGGAACGCTGGCTGGCGCTAGAAATGGAACGCGAGGCGCTGGAAAGCTGAAACCCTACGCCGTGACCAGCCCGCGGCCCTCCAGCAGCGGTTCGATGCGCGGATCGCGGCCCCGGAAATCCCGATAGGCCTGGGCGAAATCACGTGTGCCGCCCGACGCATAGATGTAATCATGCAGCCGCCGGGCGGTAGCCGGATCGAATGGATCGCGCGCTTCCTTGAAAGCCTGGAATCCATCGGCATCCAGCACTTCCGACCAGAGATAGGCGTAATAGCCTGCCGCATAACCATCGCCGCCGAAGATATGCGCAAAATGCGGCGCCGCATGGCGCGGCACGATCTCCGCTGGCATGCCAATGCGGGCAAGGGTCTGCGTTTCCATGGCCTGTGGATCGCCAGGCGGATTGGTGTGGAAATCCATGTCCACAATCGCTGAAGCCAGCAATTCGACCGTGCCAAAGCCCTGGCCCGCATTGCGCGCATTCAACATGCGCTCCAGCAGCGCGGCAGGCATCGGCTCGCCGGTCTGGTAATGGCGCGCGAAGCGTTGCAGCACCTGGGGTTCCTCCAGCCAGTGTTCATAAATCTGCGACGGCAACTCCACAAAATCGCGCGCCACATTGGTGCCCGACAGGCGGGGGTACTTCACATGTGACAGCAGGCCGTGCAGCGCATGGCCGAACTCATGGAATAAGGTCTCGGCGTCATCGAAACTGAGCAGGCAAGGATCCGACTTAACGAAGTTCAGGTTGTTGAGGATGATCGGCAGTACATCGCCCGACAGACGATGCTGGTCGCGCAGCGAGCTCATCCAGGCACCGCCCTGCTTGCCGGAACGGGCAAAATAGTCGCCATAGAAAAACCCGATGATCGAGTCGTCGCGCCGCACCTCCCAAACACGCACATCGGGATGATAGACGGGAATGTCCATGCGCGGCTTGAAGGTCAGGCCGAATAGCTTTTCCGCCGTGAAGAAGACGGCGGCGATCAGGTTCTCTATCTGGAAATAGGGCTTCAGCGCGGCCTCGTCGAAGTCGAAACGTTCCTTGCGCAGCTTTTCCGCGTAGTAGCGCCAGTCCCAGGGGGCGAGAGTGAAATTTTCGCCTTCACTTGCGATCAGGTCTTGCAGCGCATCGCGCTCCGCCAATGCGCGGTCGCGCGCCGGGGCCCAGACTTTCTCCAGCAGGTCGCGCGCCGCCAGCGGCGATGCCGCCATGGAATCCGCCAGCTTGTAGGCGGCAAAATTTTCGTAGCCCAGCAGCCTAGCTTTCTCGGCGCGCAGGACCAGCGTTTCCTCGATGATCGCGGTATTGTTGTTGTCGTTGCTGCCCGCGCCCCGCGATGTCCATGCGCGGAACAGCTGTTCGCGCAGGTCCCGGTCGTCGGCATATTGCAAGAAGGGCTCGACGCTGGAACGCGACAAGCTTACCGCGTATGGCGCCGAAAGCCCTCGCTCCCTGGCAAGCGCCGCCGCTGCATCCCGTACCGACTGCGGCACACCGCCCACCCGATCTTCTTCCAAAGGAAGGATGAAGTCTTCCTCATCGGCTAACACATGCTGCCCGAATTGGGTGCCCAGCCCCGCCTACCGCGCGCCCATCTCCGCCAGCCTTTCGCGGTCCGCGCCGGCACGGCGGGCGCCCGCCCGCACGAAATCCAGATGATACCGCTCCAGAACTCGCAACGCTTCGGCATCCAGATTCAGGCTGTCGCGCTCCCGATAGACCGCGTCGATGCGGGCAAACAGGCCCGCATCCAGGTAAATGGCATTCCAGTGCGCGGCCAGGCGTGGC
>JAFIHO010000306.1 GCA_017849395.1 Hyphomicrobiales bacterium | reverse complement strand
GATGCTGCGGCTGGAGCATACGCTTTGATTTAAAAACTGCGTCCGGGAATATCCCCCCGCTCCAGCCCGTCTTTCCTGTGACCTGCTGGAGCCGGGAGAGAGCCATGCCCCGCCTGATCACCCAGACCACCGTCGCGGATTTCCGCGGACGGCTTTGCGATGTCGCAGCCGAGATGTTCACGGAAATGGGCCGCGACGGCTTCAATATGCGCGAACTGGCCAAACGCCTGCGCGTCAGCCCGATGACCGCCTACCGCTATTTCCGCGACAAGGAGGAGATCCTGGCCGCACTGCGCGCCCGCGCCTTTGCCCGCTTCGCCGCCAAGCTGGAAAGCGTTCAGGCCGCGCAGAGACCCCGCCAGCGAGGCGCCGCCCTGGCCCATGTCTATGGGGAATTCGTGCAGCAGGAGGAAACCAGCTACCGCCTGATGTTCGACCTGTTTCAGCCCGCCGTCCCCGGTGTGCCGGAACTTGCGGTGCAGGAGAGCCGCGCCCGCGCGGCCATGACGGAATTCGCCCGGCTGATGGTACGGGACGGCCTGTTCGAAGGCGATCCGGACCTGATCGGCGATGTATTCTGGTCGGCACTGCATGGCGTCGCGGCGCTTCACCTGACAAGCAAGCAGGCCGATATCGACCGGTTGCTGAACGAGACCGTGCGCGCCCTTTCGTCTGCCTATTGCAGCGGCGCCGGTGCACGAAGCAACGACCTCTGTGCCGCGCTCGTGACGCATGACACGCTGGCGGGCAGTTATCGAACCCGGCCGCACCTGCCCGCCGAATAGCGCACACCCCATAATGCGGCGCACCTAAGACGCCCAGGAGATCGCCCATGTCCGGCGCTGACCGACACAATGGCCGGACAAAGGGCTTACAGCGCACATTTTTGTTTGTGCCCCGGCGCTTTCGGAGCGCAACATGACAAGCATGTTGTGATTCTAAGCGCCTTGCAGGGTGGTTGGTGGCGGGCAAACTGGACGATTCCGAACTGGGCCGCCGCGCATTCGCCTTCGCGCTGGAAGCCGCGCGGCGCACCGCGATGGACCGCCTTGCTGACGCCGTCACCCGCGCCATCACGCCGCTGGGAATGACGGCAGCCGCCAGCGGCATTGTGGCGGGACCGAAGGCCGCCACCGGCAATCCGTTCCATTTCACCAACTGGCCCGCAAGCTGGATAGAGCTTTATCGCGACCAGGATTTTCTGCTGGCCGATCCCATCCCCCGCTGGGCCCGCAATTCCGGCCAGGCGCTGACCTGGACCACCCTTATCAATCTTTTGCCCAAACGGGACCGGGGCCGCAGGGTTATCGAGGCCGCGGCGCGGGACGGCTATCTGGAAGGCGTGCTGGTGCCGATGCGTGCGCGCGATAACTCGCCCGGCCTCGTCTCACTGGGCGGCGGCCGCAAATCCATCACTCTGGCCGAACAGACTTATCTGGTCGCGATTGGCCGCGTGGCGTTCGAACATGCGGACCGTATCGAGAACCGTGGCACGACAGGTCGTGCCGGTCCGATCCTCACCCTGCGAGAGATCGAGTGTCTGACTCTTCTGGTGGCGGGCCATGCGGATGCGGAGATCGGCAAAATCCTGGGCATGACTGTACGGACGGTACGGTTTCATCTCGGCAATGCGCGCGAAAAGTTCCGCGCCACATCGCGTGCGCATCTTGCGGCACTCGCCATCGCGCAGGGCTATGTGATGCCGTAATTCACGATAGAACGTAAATCAAAGCCCCCTGTCACTGGTGACAGTCACCGCGCAAAAGCTATCATCCTAGGATTGCGACGGTAGGGTTGGGGTAAGCCATGGGCCGCAAAATTCCATGTAGGGTGACGCGGCTGCGCGCGGGTGATTTGCTGCGCCAGACGAACGGACCGCGTTGTGCTGTCGTGCTTCATGCGGAAAAAAACGGACGGCGCGGCACGCTGGTCGCGCTGCCTTCGGGCCGCAGTTACGAAGCCGGGGTGGAAGAATTGCAGGACTGGGAAATCGCCCGCCTGCCCGGGCCGCGCCTGGTTCATGTGCGCGGCAAACAGCCGGATGCGCCAAGCTGGTCGGTCTATCTTCCCAATTTCGACTCCGCGCGCGCCCTTTGGCGCGAACTGGAAGGCCGCAGCCCGGACCAGTATGAAGTCGAAATCTGCACCCAGCATATCGATGAGAAGCTGGTGCTGCAGGACATGGGCTATTACGCCGAAGCCCACACGCGCAAGGCCGGATAACCGCACACCGTTCGCGCAACGCAAACACGTCCGGTTGCGCCATGGGCGCTCCTGCTGCAACGTCCTGCCGCACCAGGCGGGAGTTCGCATTGCCAGTTCTTTTTTATATCGGCGCGGTGGGCGCGGGAATCAGCCTCGCGGTCCAGCAAGTCCTGAATTCCAACCTGCGCATGCAGATCGGCTCGACCTGGTGGGCGGGCGCAACCAGCTATCTTGTCGGGACGATGGCAATGCTCACCGTCGCCATCTCGGTGGATGGCGTGAAATCCCTGGGCACGATGGTGTCACGGGTGCAGGGCTTCACATGGATCGGCGGCCTGTTGGGATCGATCTTCATCGGCACCGCCATCCTGGTTGTCCCCCGTCTGGGCGCGGCGACGACCCTGGCTCTGGTGGTCGTCGGCCAGCTCTGCACGGCGGTGGCAATGGACCATTTCGGCTTCCTGGGGATCACACAGCATCTGCTGACCCCGTCCCGCGCCGCGGGCGTGCTTCTGCTCATCGCGGGGGTGGTGCTCGTGCGGTGGTGACGATCGCGCCCACGGCTTCGTCGCGCCTTTGACACTCACACCCTGGGACAGAAACGAAAACGGCGCCCGAAGGCGCCGTTTCTCTGTTTTTGAAAGACTGATCAGCCCTTCCTGCGCCGCCGCACCGCAATCGCGCCGGCCAAGCCCGCGCCGAACAGCGACAGGGTGATGGGTTCGGGCACCGAAGCGACGGCCGCCCGCGCTTCGAAGTCATAGACCGTGTTCACGCCATTGATGCCGATGGTGAAGTTGTCGATATAGGCGTTGAACTGGTCGGTATCGCTTGCAAATCCGACATTGAAGCGCACGCCGCCCAGTCCACCGGCATTGGCAATCGTCGCGGTCGCGAAATCCGCGCCAAGACATGTTGCAAGAGCGCCGACACCCGTGCCCGGCGTGCAGTTGCCGTTATTGTCCCACCAGCCGCCGGCAAGCGCGTCCCAGGTCTGCCATGTGTTGAGGACACTCGCGCCCTGATCGGGAAGCCCCGCATTGCCGGAACCGGGTGTCTGATAGGGCGGTTCGAAAAAGAAGATGTTGTCGAAATTTCCGTCGCCGCTCGTATCGACCATCAAACCCAGATAGGGAAATTGCTGGCCGTTATTCTGAGTCACGAAGGTCGAATAACTCAGAGCCGTGATGGAAGACAGCAGCGTTCCGGCGAAACCGGTGTTGCGCAGTTCCTCCGTACCATCTCCGCCTATGGTGCCATTGCCCGTTTGAAGATGGGCGCTTCCGGTGCCCAAAGGCGGCGTTCCCGGACCAACGACCAGGCCGCCAATGCCCGTGGGATTGGCCCCAACCACGCCGTTTACATCCCGGTTGTTGAAGGCCCAGTTGCCCATCGCTGCGGGCGTGACGACGTCCGCCAACGCAGGTTGGACAAAAAAGCTGATCGCCGCCAAGGCAGCGCCGCCCGCTACTCTGTGCGAGAAGCGGTATGAGGTGATGAGCATGACTAGCGAACCTCCTCGTTGTGATTGAGAGATATTCGCTGTTAAGCAAGTTTCATGCCGGAAATTTTATACTGTAAAATCATAGGTCCGGGAGCTAGGCCCGACGCCATGTGTAAACGCCATTTACAGCGGTTCTCGCAATCGTTCCGTTGACGAAAACCGCGTCTGCAGCGCTCTTCCCAAGCCAATTCGCTGCACGGAATGAAGGGCAAAGACGGTGAAATGGCGCGCCCTAGGGGAGTCGAACCCCTCTTACAAGATTGAAAATCTTGGGTCCTAACCGATAGACGAAGGGCGCGGCCGGAGAGGCGGGGTGATACAAGCCGCCCCCCGTATTTGCAAGTCTTTTGCCCGGATTTCAGCCCGTGCCTGGGGCGGCGTCCTGTATTTCCAACTGTACGCGCGGCGCCCCGCTCCAGTCGTCCTGCCGCAGCCGCCCGACCGCATGAATGGTTCCGCCCCGGCTGGCCAGCAATCCTTCCCCCAGCGGGGTCGCGGCGGCGCGAAATGCGATGGCGTCCAGCCGCGATCCGTCGCCGCCCTGAAGCCGCAGCTTCACATGGTCTCGCCCCACCACATCGGCATAGGTCACACGCGCATCCGGCACCGCCACCACAGGCTCGGGATTGCCCGCGCCGAATGGTCCTGCCCCCGCGATTTCGGTCAGCAGCGACAGGTTCGCGCCGCTAGGCGAAGTCACCGCATAGATCTCAAGCTCGTTTGCCGCCGCAAGTGCCGGTCCAGCGCCGCCGAACTGTTCGGCGAGGAAGGCGCGGAATCCATCCAGTTGGCTCTGCATCAGCGAGAACCCTGCCGCCATGGCATGGCCACCGCCGGATTCGATGACGCCCGTCTCGCGCGCCGCGCGCATGATGGCGCCGATATCGATGCCGGGAATGGAACGTGCCGAGCCGCGCCCCATGCCGCCTTCAAATCCGGCAACGAATGCAGGCTTGCCGAAGCGCTCCTTCAATCGTCCCGCGACGATCCCGACCACGCCGGGATGCCATCCATCCGATGCCGCGAGCAGGAACGGAGAATTGTCCTGCAACGCCGCCATGGCGATGGCCTCGTCCAGGATAAGCTTTTCGATGGCCTGGCGTTCGCGGTTATGCATGTCCAGCGCGGCGGCGAATTCCTCCGCCATTTGCGGTTCGCGCGCCGTCAGCAGATCGACGCCCAGCGAGGAGCGGCCCACACGCCCGCCCGCATTGATGCGCGGCCCGAAAACGAAACCCAGATGATACGGCGTGAAAGGCGGCACAGCCTTCGCAACACCCGCCAGCGCCGCCAATCCCGGCCGCGACATCTGCCCCATCTGCCCAAGCCCCTGCCGCACAAAGGCGCGGTTAAGGCCGGTCAATGGCACCACATCGCAAACCGTCGCCAGCCCAACCAAATCCAGAAACAACCGCAGATCAGGCTCCACGATCTCCTTGCGGGCGTAAAAGCCGCTGTCGCGCAGATGCCGGTTCAACGCCACCAGGAACAGGAACGTCACGCCCGCCGCGCACAAATGGCCCAGGCCGGATTCATCGCCCGGCTGGTTGGGATTCACATGCGCGATGGCGGGCGGCGCAGCCTCGACGAGATGATGATCCAGCACCACCACATCCAGCCCTGCTGCCTTCGCCTCCTCCAGCGCCGCAATCGCCGCCGCGCCGCAATCCACGGTCACGGCCAGCTTCGCGCCCTCATCGGCCAGCAAGCGCATCGCGGCGGGCGACGGGCCATAGCCCTCGGTCATGCGGTCGGGAATATAAAGCCGCGCGGCCACGCCCAGCGCCGACAGGAAATCCGCCAGCAGCGCCGCCGAGGTCGATCCATCGACATCATAGTCGCCGAACACCGCGATACGTTCGCCCGCCTCCAGCGCGCGCGCCACGCGATCCACGGCCGTACCCATATCCTTAAGCACCAGCGGATCGGGCATCAGGTCTTTCAGCTTCGGCGCCAAATACGCCGCCGCAGCGTCCGCGCTGACGCCGCGCGCAGCAAGCAGCCGCGCCAGCGCGGGCGACACGATGCGCGCCAGCGCGCGCTCGGCCTCGATGGGCACGTCTTTCAGAATCCAGCGGCGGCCCGAGAAACTGCGCGCGACACCGAAAGCCGCGTCCGGCAGCGGGATGCGGGCGGCCGCCTCAGCCACCGATGCGGTTGCGGCGGTGGCGCGCCTTGATGCGGCGCACGGTGCCGGTGGCCGAACGCATCACGATACTCTCGGTGGTGATAAAATCACCGTCGCGATGAACGCCCTGCAGCATCGAACCGTCGGTGACGCCCGTGGCCGAAAACACCACATCGCCCGACACCAGATCGAGAAGCTGATATTTCCGGTTCAGGTCCTTGATGCCCCATTTGGCGGCGCGTTCGCGCTCCGCATCGTTGCGGAACACCAGCCGTCCCTGCATCTGGCCGCCGACGCAGCGCAGCGCCGCCGCCGCCAGCGCGCCTTCCGGCGCACCGCCCTGGCCCATATAGATGTCCACGCCGGTTTCCGGATCGGTAGCTTCGATCACGCCGGCCACATCGCCATCGGTGATCAGCTTCACCGCCGCGCCCGCCTTGCGGATCTTGGCGATAAGCGCTTCATGACGCGGGCGATCCATCACCAGCGCGCGGATTTCCGACGGCTTCACGCCCTTCGCCTTTGCGATGGCATTGATATTGTCGCCCGGCTCGGCATCCAGATCGACCAGGCCTTCGGCGAAGCCCGGGCCAATGGCAATCTTGTCCATATAGGTGTCGGGTGCGTTCAGCATGGTGCCCGGTTCGGCCATCGCCATCACCGCCAGCGCATTCGCCATCGCCTTGGCGGTCAGCGTCGTGCCTTCCAGCGGATCGAGCGCGATATCCACCGCAAGCCCGCCCGCGCCAACCTTCTCACCGATATAGAGCATCGGCGCTTCATCGCGCTCGCCCTCGCCGATCACCACCGTGCCGGAGATGGGCAGAATGTTGAACGCGGCGCGCATCGCCTCCACCGCCGCGCGGTCGGCGTCATGCTCGTTGCCGCGGCCGATCTGCAGCGATGCGGCAATCGCCGCCGCTTCGGTAACGCGCACGGCTTCCAGCGCGAAAGCGCGGTCCAGCGGCTTGCTGAGGTCGGAAGTACGAATCTGGTTCATGGCATTTCCTCGAATGTCGGACCCGTCACGCGGCTTCCATGGGAATCATGCAGGGACGGGCCCGCACCTTGTCCGAGGCCGCGATGGCCTTCAAGGCGCGCTCCACCCCTGACTGGGCAGTTTCGTGGGTTATCATTACTATTGCGACAGGCGCGCCGGGGGACCGTACCCGCTGCACCATGCTTTCGATGGAGACTCCGGCCTCCGCCAGATGCCCGGCGATTTGCGCCAGCACGCCCGGGATGTCCAGCACCTCGAAACGCAGATACCAGCGCGACACCGACGATCCGGCGGGCGCGGGCGTTAACTTTTGCAGACTTCCGACCGGCTGGCCGAACACAGGACCGGGCTTGCCGGACGCCGCCTCCACGATATCGGAAATCACCGCCGAAGCGGTGGGCGCTTCGCCCGCCCCTCGACCGGAGAAAAAGAACGGTCCCGCGGCGCCCGCATCCACGGCCACGCCATTGGCCGCGCCATGGACGTTCGCCAGCGCAGACCGCACCCGCACCATGGCGGGATGCACCTTCTGGTCGATGCCACGTTCGGTGCGCCGCGCCACGCCCAGCAGCTTGATGCGGAAACCGAACTCGGACGCAAAGGCGATATCGTCCGGCGTGATATGCTCGATACCTTCCACCGTCATCGCGGACAAATCCGGTGCTACGCCGAAGGCCAGCGCCGACAGAAGCGCCAGCTTGTGCGCCGTGTCTCCGCCGCCGACATCCAGCGTGGGATCGGCCTCCGCATAGCCCAGCGCCTGCGCTTCCTTCAGCACATCGGCAAAAGAGCGGCCCGTCGCTTCCATCTCGGTGAGAATGTAATTGCAGGTGCCGTTCAGGATTCCCTTCACCGCATCCACGCCATGCGCAATCAGGCTTTCACGCAGTGCCTTGATAATGGGAATGCCACCTGCCGCCGCCGCCTCGAATTTCAGGCTGACGCCATTCTTTTCCGCCAGCGCGGCAAGCGCCGCGCCATGCTTTGCCAGCAAAGCCTTGTTGGCGGTCACGACATGCTTGCCGTTGGCGAGAGCAGTCTCGACCAGCGCGCGCGCGACACCTTCCTCGCCGCCGATCAGTTCGACCACGACATCCGCATCGCGTTTCGCCAGCGACAACGGATCATCCGTCCAGCCGGTGACGGCAAAGCCGCGCTGCTTCTTCGCATCGCGCGCCGACACGCCAACCACTTCGAGCTTGCGTCCGGCGCGGCGCGACAACTCCTCGCCCCGCGCGGCAAGCGCCTTCATCACGCCGCTCCCGACCGTGCCGAGCCCGGCAATGGCAATCCGGAAAGAAGGATTCATTTCGCCGGAGCCAGTTTTTTCTTCTTCGGAATGTCGATGGGCGGATTGTTGGTGCCCTGCGCCAGGAACTTCTTCACATTGCGCGCCGCCTGGCGGATGCGATGCTCATTCTCCACCAGCGCCACGCGCACGAAACCCTCGCCATATTCGCCAAAGCCGATACCAGGCGACACCGCCACCTTGGCATGGATCAGCAAATCTTTTGCGAATTCCATCGAGCCCAGCTCGCGGTATTTTTCCGGCACCGGCGCCCATGCGAACATGGATGCTTCCGGCGCGGGAATCTGCCAGCCCGCCGCCGCCATGCTTTTCACCAGCACATCGCGGCGCGCCTTGTAGACGGCGCGGATGTCATCCACCACCTTTTGCGGCCCGTTCAGCGCGGCGGTTGCCGCAACCTGGATCGGCGTGAACGCGCCGTAATCCAGATAGGATTTGATGCGCGCCAGCGCGCCGATCAGCTTTTCGTTGCCCGCCGCGAATCCCATGCGCCAGCCCGGCATGGAGAAGGTCTTGGACAAGGACTGG
>JAFIHO010000305.1 GCA_017849395.1 Hyphomicrobiales bacterium | reverse complement strand
GGGGGGGGGGGGGCGGGCAGCTTCCGGGATGCCAGCCTGGTGGTCGCGGGGGTGGTGGGCGGCTCTACGGCCTGGTGGCTGGCCCTGACCACCTTGATCGGCCTGTTCCATGCCAGAATCGACGAGCGCCGGATGCGCCTGATCAACCGGATTTCGGGGGCAGCCATCACGCTGTTCGGTGTGGCGGTACTGGTCCATGTGGCGCAACGGCTGGTCTGAAGCCGCTCGATTTACTGTACAATTACGAAAAATTGGGCCTGGCGGGGGCGAACCGCTATGGCCCGGACGCCCGCCCGCGCTACAATGGGTGTCTGGGCATTTTGGGGTAATGGAGAGACGGTGATGCGGTTGCCGGCTGCGATTCTGGCTGTGTTGGTTGCCATGGCTCCCCTGGCGGTGCCCCTGCCTGTGCGGGCCGCCGACGAGGCGTTGAGCGTTGATGCCAACCTGGCCTTCCTGGAGGCCAACAAGAAAAAGAAGGGGGTGATCCTGCGCCCCAGCGGGCTTCAGTTCCGCATCCTGCAGAATGGTTTCGGCAAGCGGCCCGGTCCCACCGACACGGTGGAAGTCTATTATACGGGTCGCCTGATCAACGGCACCATCTTTGACGGAACGTCGCCGGGCCTGCCGGCGGCCTTCAAGGTTGCCAATGTCATTCCCGGCTGGATCGAGGCGCTGCAGATCATGCGCGAAGGCGATCACTGGCAACTGGTAATCCCCGCCAATCTCGCCTATGGCGCGCGCGGTGCCGGCGACGGCATGATCCCTCCCAACCAGACGCTGGTGTTCGACATGCAGCTCCTGACGACGACGCCCGCGCCCAGGCGCGGCGAGAAGGGCTACATCCCCGATCCCAGCGACAAGGACGAGCAGCAATAGGCGCGCGGTGAGCGGAAGGGCGATCCTGGCCTGGTTGCGGACGCGTGGCAGCGGCCGGGGACGCATAGCCATTGCGCTGGCGATGGTGGTGGGCGCCAGCGTGCTGTTCTGGGCCAGCCGCGACTATTCGGTGGTCGCGCCCGACTGGGACGGGCAGGTGCGCGGCGTCGCCTATAGCCCCAGTCATCTGTTCACCGATCGTGCGCGCAAGAATGTACCGCCCGAACGCATCGACAGGGATCTTGCGCAACTGTCGCGCCTGACCGGCCGCATCCGCACCTATACGGTGGACGGCGGCATGGACAAGGTGCCGGAGATCGCGCGCCGTCACGGCCTGACCGTGTCGCTGGGCATCGCCATCACTGCCGACCTGGAGAAGAACGAGAAGGAAATCGAACTCGGCGTGAAGACCGCGCTGGCCCAGCGCCGCGTGATCGACCGCGTGATCGTGGGCAATGAGACGCAATTGTTCGGCTTCGTCTCCGCCGACCAGCTCAACGATTATATCCGCCGGGTGCGCAACGCGCTGCCCGCGCGCATCAAGGTCACGACGGCGGAGCCCTGGTCCACCTGGATGCTGACCCCGGAGATCGGGCGAGAGGTGGACGTGATCTTCGTTCATCTGCTGCCCTATTGGGAGAATGTGGACATTCACGGCGCCCTGCATTCGACCGAGAATTTTTACAACCACATCCAGAACGAATTTCCGGACAAGCCCGTGGTGGTAGGCGAGGCGGGCTGGCCGTCCGAAGGCCGCACCCGCGGCCGCGCCGAGGCATCGGTGGCCAATGCGGCGCTGTTCGCGCGCGGCTTTGTGCAGCTCGCGATGGAGAAGGGCTGGGACTATTATTTGTTCGAGGGTTATGACCAGCCCTGGAAGAACACGGGCGAGGGCGCGGTCGGCGCCTATTGGGGGCTGTTCGACGCCAACGGCAATCCCAAATTCGCCTTTACCGGCCTGTTGCGCACCTTCCCCGAATGGCGTGGTTATGCGTTGTTCGCCGCCGCCATCAGCCTGATCCTGGGCCTTCTGATCCTGGGCCGGATGCCGCGGGTGCATCAGACCGGCTATCTGGTGATGGGCGGGTTGATCGCACTGGTCTCGACGGGGCTTCTGACCCTGATTGATGCGACGGCGCTGGACTATATCGATCCGACCGATATCGCCGCCATCATCGTCATGTCGCCGCTGGTGCTGTTGGCCTGCGCCGTGATCCTGACGGAGGGCGTCGAACTGGCGGCCAGCCTGTGGCGTATGGACCGCCGCGTGGTGCCGGTGGCGATACCGGTGGACAGTCCGCGCGTCTCCATCCATGTGCCGACCTACAACGAGCCGCCCCAGATGGTGATCGGCACCCTGGATGCGCTGACGAAACTGGATTACGAAAATTATGAAGTCATCGTGCTGGACAACAACACCAGCGATCCAGAGGTGTGGCGGCCGGTCGAGGAATATTGCAGGACATTGGGCCCGCGCTTCCGCTTCGTGCATGTGGAGGGGTTGCAGGGCTTCAAGGCGGGTGCGTTGAACCACGCGCTGGAGATCACCGATCCCGCCGCGCGCTATATCGCGGTGATCGACAGCGACTATCAGGTGGAGCCCTTCTGGCTGCGCCGCGCCATTCCCCATTTCGCTTCGCCGCGCGTCGCGCTGGTGCAAGGGCCCCAGGATTATCGCGATGCGGGCGAAAGCGCGTTCAAGGCGATGGCCTATGAGGAATATCGCGGCTTCTTCCATATCGGGATGGTGGAGCGCAACGAGCACAACGCCATCATTCAGCACGGCACCATGACCATCGTGCGCAAGGACGCGCTGGAAGAGGTTGGCGGCTGGGCGGAATGGTGCATCACCGAGGATACCGAACTGGGCCTGAAACTGTTCGAGGCGGGCTATGAGGCGGCCTATATCCCCCAGACCATGGGCAAGGGGCTGATGCCCGACACGCTGGAGGCCTTCATGTCCCAGCGCTATCGCTGGGTTTACGGCGCGATGCAGATATTGAAGCGCCATGCGCTTCCGATGGTGGGCATCGGCACCAAGCTCACCTGGGAGCAGCGTTATCAATTCCTGTCCGGCTGGCTGCCCTGGATCGCGGATGGACTGGGTATGATCGTGACCCTGACGGCGCTGGTCTGGACCGCGCTGATGTGGGCGATGCCCAGCATGATCGATGTGCCGATGCCTGCTCTGTCGGCGGCGGCGATGGCGCTGTTCGCCACCAAGATGCTCAAGACGCTGCTGCTCTATCCGCCCAAGGTGGGATCGGGCGTGCGCGGCGCGGCGGTGGCTTCGGTGGCGGGCCTGTCGCTGACCCATTCGGTCGGCAAGGCGGTATGGACCGGCCTGTTCACGTCCGGCAAGCCGTTCCTGCGCACCCCCAAATGCGCCGACCCGGCGCGCTTCAGCCAGGTCCTGCGCGTGGTGTGGCAGGAGACCGTTTTTTT
>JAFIHO010000030.1 GCA_017849395.1 Hyphomicrobiales bacterium | reverse complement strand
GCCTTTCAGGACCGGGGCCTGCACGGCGCGAAACAACGCGCCCAGTGCGCCAAGCCCACGGCCATTCTGGCGCTGGACCCCGAAGCCATCGTCGACATCCTGAAGAAGTCGGGCCTGCGCGGACGCGGCGGCGCGGGCTTCCCGACCGGCCTCAAATGGTCCTTCATGCCGAAGGAAGTGAAGGAGCGTCCGCATTATCTCGTCGTCAACGCCGACGAATCCGAACCCGGCACGTGCAAGGACCGGGATATTATGCGCAACGACCCGCACACCCTGGTCGAGGGGTGCCTGGTCGCCAGCTTCGCGATGCGCGCCCATGCCTGCTACATCTATGTGCGCGGAGAATTCATTCGCGAGCGCGAAGCGTTGCAGCGCGCAGTAGACGAAGCCTATGCCGCCAAGCTGATCGGCAAGAACAACATCCATGGCTGGGATTTCGATCTCTATGTTCACCATGGCGCGGGCGCCTATATCTGTGGCGAGGAAACCGCGCTCTTGGAATCGCTGGAAGGCAAAAAGGGCCAGCCGCGTCTGAAGCCCCCATTCCCGGCCAATGTCGGGCTTTATGGATGCCCCACCACCGTCAACAATGTTGAAAGCATTGCGGTTGCGCCGACCATAATCCGGCGCGGCGCGGACTGGTTTGCGGGCATCGGCCGCCCCAACAATACCGGCACCAAGGTGTTCTGCATTTCCGGCCATGTGAACAAACCGTGCAATGTGGAAGAGGAGATGGGTATCCCGCTGCGGGAACTGATCGACCGGCATTGCGGCGGTGTACGCGGCGGCTGGGACAATCTGCTGGCCGTGATCCCCGGGGGCGCGTCGGTGCCGCTGCTGCCCAAGTCGATCTGTGACGATGTGCTGATGGATTTCGACTCCCTGCGCAATGTGCAGTCGGGTTTGGGTACCGCTGCCGTCATCGTGATGGACAAGTCCACCGACGTGATCAAGGCGATCCAGCGGTTGGCCTATTTCTACAAGCATGAAAGCTGCGGCCAGTGTACGCCCTGCCGCGAAGGCACGGGCTGGATGTGGCGCGTGATGACACGCATGGTGCGTGGCGATGCAAAGCCGGCCGAGATCGACTTGCTGCAGGAAGTCAGCAAGGAGATCGAGGGACATACCATCTGTGCGCTTGGTGATGCGGCGGCCTGGCCGATTCAGGGCCTTATCCGGCACTTCCGGCCCGAGATCGAGCGGCGCATTGCCGAATTTTCCAAGTCCGCTAGCGACAGCGTCGTCGCGGACGCGGCGGAGTAAATCATGCCGACACGTAAGCTCATCATCGACGGCAAGGAAATCGAAGCGGAAGAGACGATCACTCTTCTGCAGGCCTGCGAGCAAGCCGGGGCGGAGATCCCGCGCTTCTGCTATCACGAACGCCTGTCCGTCGCCGGCAATTGCCGCATGTGTCTGGTCGAATGGGTCGGTGCGCCCAAGCCCCAGGCTTCCTGTGCGTTGCAGGTGAAGGACATCTTCCCCAACAAGGACGGCACGCCCGCCAAGATCAACACGACCAGCCCCTACGCCCGCAAGGCGCGAGAAGGCGTGATGGAATTCCTGCTTATCAATCACCCGCTGGACTGCCCGATCTGCGACCAGGGCGGCGAATGCGACCTGCAGGACCAGGCGATGGGCTATGGCCGCGCCGCGTTCCACCGCTTCAACGAGAACAAGCGCGCGGTCGAAGACAAGTATATGGGGCCGCTGGTCAAGACCATCATGACCCGCTGTATCCAGTGCACCCGCTGCGTGCGCTTCGCCACTGAGGTCGCGGGGGTGCCCGATCTGGGCGCGACGGGGCGGGGCGAGGATATGGAGATCACCACCTATCTGGAAAAGGCGTTCGCCAGCGAGTTGTCGGGCAATGTGGTTGATCTGTGTCCCGTTGGTGCGCTGACGTCCAAGCCCTATGCGTTCAATGCGCGTCCCTGGGAGTTGCGCAAGACCGAAAGCATCGACGTGATGGATGCACAGGGCTGCAACATCCGTGTCGACAGCCGTGGACCGCAGGTGATGCGCGTGTTGCCGCGCCTGAATGAGGAAGTGAACGAGGAGTGGATTTCCGACAAGGCGCGCCATGCCTGTGACGGGCTTTCGCGCCAGCGTCTCGACCGGCCCTATATCCGCGTCAACGGCAAGCTCAAGCCTGCGAGTTGGGGTGAGGCGTTTGCCGCCATCGCGGCGAGGGTAAAGGCCACCGCGCCAGAGAAGATCGCGGCCGTCGTCGGTGATCTTGCAGCGGCCGAAGAGATCAAGGCGCTGAAAGACCTGATGAAGGCCCTCGGCGTGAAGAACCTCGATTGCCGCCAGGATGGCGCAAAGATCGGCGGTAGTGCGCGTCAGACCTATCTGTTCAATTCCACCATCCTCGGGGTTGAAGCGGCGGACGCCATCCTTCTGGTGGGTACCAACCCGCGCTGGGAAGCCCCCGTGCTCAATGCTCGCATCCGCAAGGCATGGCTGACGGGTGGTGTGAAGGTGGCCAATATCGGACCCGCCGTCGATCTGACCTATCCGGTCGAACAGTTGGGTGCGGATATAGCGACACTCCAGGCTATTGCTGATGGCAACCATCCTTTTGCCAAGATATTGACCGACGCCAAGCGCCCGATGATCGTGCTGGGTGCAGGTGCTATCACGCGCGCCGATGGCGCCGCGGTTCTTAATGTTGCGGCGAAGATCGCGTCGGACACCGGCATGATTGGTCCCGCGGGACGTCATGCCGATGGCGGCTGGAACGGTTTCAACATTCTGCATACTGCAGCCAGCCGTGTTGCGGCGCTGGATCTGGGCTTCCTTCCGGGGCCTGGCGGGCGTGACCTGGCGGGCATTACTGACGGCGCGCAGAAGGGAAAGGTGGACTTTATCTATCTGCTGGGCGCGGATGAATTCGACCTGGCCCATCTGGGCCGGGCCTTTATCGTCTATCAGGGCAGCCATGGCGATGCGGGCGCGCATCATGCGGATGTGATCCTGCCTGGCGCCGCTTATACCGAAAAAGACGGGATCTATGTAAATTTCGAAGGCAGGGCGCAACTCGCGCGCCGCGCGGCATTCCCGCCGGGCGAGGCGAAAGAAGACTGGGCCATTCTGCGCGCTCTGTCCGAAGTTCTGGGCGTGACGCTGCCTTACGACAATCGTGCGGCGCTGGTCGCGGCGCTGGAAAAGGATGTCACGCATTTCGCGACGCTGGGCGACGCGCCGGTGCATGCAGACACATCTTCCGCTACCTGGGACCAGATCGGCCAGGCGGGGGCGCTGGACACACGGCAACCGGTGGCGCATGCCATTGCCGATTACTACCTGACCAACCCGATCGCGCGGGCAAGCGAAACCATGGCCAAGTGCAGCCAGGAATTCGTGAGCGCGACCAAGATGGCGGCGGAATAAGATGGCGCTGGTTGAATTCTTCCAGATGCTGCCGGTATGGCTCGGCCGCCTGCTCAATGCGGGCTGGGGCGAAATGGATTATGGCTGGGCCTGGTTCCTGGGCCATTTCACCATGATCCTCATCTTCGATGTCGTTCTGCTGGTCCTGATCGCCTATCTGCTGCTGGCGGACCGCAAGATCTGGGCGGCGGTGCAGATGCGGCGCGGTCCCAATGTGGTCGGTCCTTTCGGTCTGCTTCAGACCTTCGCCGACCTGTTCAAGTTCCTGTTCAAGGAAGTCATCATTCCGGCGGGCGCGAACAAGGTGATCTTCGTGATCGCCCCGCTCATCACGGTGATCCTGGCTTTTGCAGGCTGGGCCGTGGTGCCGATGGCCGACAAATGGGTGGTCTCCGACATAAATGTCGGCATACTTTATCTGTTCGCCATGTCGTCGCTGGGCGTGTATGGCATCATCATGGCGGGCTGGGCCTCCAACTCCAAATATCCCTTCCTGTCGGCGCTGCGCGCGGCGGCGCAAATGGTCTCTTACGAAGTCTCCATCGGTTTCGTCATCATCACCGTGCTGCTGTTCGCTGGGTCGCTGAACCTGTCGGACATCGTGCGCGCGCAATCAACGACCGGCGTCTTTGCCTTGGCGAACTGGAACGTCTTTTCCATTCTGTTCCCCATGCTGCCGATCTTCTTTGTGTCGGCGCTGGCGGAAACCAATCGTCCGCCCTTCGACCTGGTGGAAGCGGAATCGGAACTGGTGGCGGGCTTCTTCGTGGAATATTCCTCCACACCTTTCCTGCTGTTCTTCCTGGGCGAGTATCTGTCCATCGTTCTGATGTGCGCGATGTGCTCTATCCTGTTCCTGGGGGGATGGCTGTCGCCGCTGAACATCTGGCCGCTGAACATCCCGGAACTGGGCATCTTCTGGTTCCTGCTGAAGATATGCTTCTTCTTCTTCATGTTCGCGATGGTGAAGGCGATGGTCCCGCGCTACCGCTATGACCAGCTCATGCGGCTGGGCTGGAAAGTGTTTCTTCCGACATCCCTTCTCTGGGTGGTTCTGACGGCGGCTTATGTCCTCGTCTTCCACTCCAACGCCTGAGGTTGGCCATGGCTTCCCTGGACCGCACCGCGCGTCAGATCTTCTTTTGGGAGTTCATCCAGAGCTTCCTGCTGTCGATGCGTTATTTCTTCGCTCCCAAGGCGACCCTGAATTATCCGTTCGAAAAGGGGCCGCTGTCGCCCCGGTTCCGCGGCGAACATGCGCTGCGCCGCTATCCCAATGGTGAGGAACGCTGCATCGCCTGCAAGCTGTGCGAAGCGATTTGCCCCGCCCAGGCCATCACTATCGAGGCCGAACCGCGCGAGGATGGCAGCCGTCGTACCACCCGCTACGACATCGACATGGTGAAGTGCATCTATTGCGGCTTCTGCCAGGAAGCCTGCCCGGTGGACGCGATCGTGGAGGGCCCGAATTTCGAGTTCTCAACCGAGACGCGCGAGGAACTCTATTACAACAAGGACAGATTGTTGGCGAATGGCGACCGCTGGGAACGCGAAATCGCCCGCAATCTGGAACTGGACGCCCCCTACAGATAGGAAGAGGGGCCGCTGAGGCCAAAGAGAAACAGGCATGTTCGAGGCCATCGCATTCTATTTCTTCTCCGCCATCCTCATCGCTTCTGCGCTGATGGTGATCGCGGCGCGCAATCCCGTGCACTCTGTGCTGTTCCTCATTCTCTGCTTCTTCAATGCGGCGGGTCTTTTTGTGCTGGCGGGGGCCGAGTTCCTGGCCATGCTGCTGGTCGTCGTTTATGTCGGTGCCGTCGCGGTGCTTTTCCTGTTCGTCGTGATGATGCTGGACATCGATTTTGCCGAACTGAAGCGCGGTGCTCTGCAATATCTGCCGTTGGGGGCGTTGATCGGCCTGGTGCTGGTGGCCGAGCTGGTTATGGCGGGCAGCGCGTGGCTGCTGAAGCCCCCGGTTCTCGCCGCGCGGGCCCATGCGACACCGGAAGGCGTCACCAACACCGCCGCGCTGGGGCATATCCTCTATACGGACTACATTTACTATTTCCAGATCGCGGGCCTGGTGCTGTTGGTAGCGATGATCGGCGCCATCGTCCTGACCCTGCGCCACCGGCCTGGCGTGCGCCGTCAGGTTATCTCGGTGCAGAATGCCCGTACCGCAGCGATGGCCGTGAACATGGTCGACATCAAGCCGGGCGAGGGGGCGTGAACATGGCCATCGGTTTGTCGCAATATCTCACCGTTGCAGCCATCCTGTTCGCCATAGGGTTGCTAGGCATTTTTCTCAATCGCCGCAACGTGATCATCATCCTGATGTCGGTGGAATTGATCCTGCTGGCGGTAAACATCAATTTTGTCGCTTTCTCGTCCTACCTGGGCGATCTGGTGGGCCAGGTGTTTGCGCTGTTCATTCTGACGGTCGCGGCCGCCGAGGCGGCCATCGGTCTTGCGATATTGGTCGTCTATTTCCGCAACCGCGGCACCATCGCGGTTGAGGACGTCAATCTGATGAAGGGTTGAAGATGTACGCGGCGATCG
>JAFIHO010000304.1 GCA_017849395.1 Hyphomicrobiales bacterium | reverse complement strand
CCCATGATGTAGAAGGGGCGGTCGTTCATGATCTGCACATTCACGCGCGGATCGCGCAGATATTTCCCCGCCAGGGCCTGCTGCACCTGTTCGGAGAAGCTACGTACCGTAAGCCCCACGGCCTGGACCTGCCCCACAAGCGGAAGCTGCACCTGGCCGGTGCCATCGATAATGAATTCGCCGCCCAGATCTTCCTCGCCATAGACCGTGATCTTCAGCTTGTCGCCGGCGCCAAGCCGATAGCTGTCATCGATCGTGCCAGGCCCGGCCGCCGCAGTGGCGGGCGCCGCCTGCTGCTGCACATTTGGGCCTGCGGAGGGGCCCGGAAGATTGGAGTTCTGCGCCTGGGCGGTCACGGCAGCGCAGGCGAGCAGCGCCGACAGCAGCAGGCCGCGGACCGAAAGCCCGACGAACTTAGAATTTGCCATTGGTTTCATCCCCCAGACCCGTCAAGCGATCGCTTGTTCAGGAATTTTGGTTGTCGATAAAAACATACCACGATCTTCTTCCAGAATTACAGCCGTTAGCCGGCCCGTGGCGTGGGCGCAGGTGTCCAGGCCGAGGCGGTTGGGCTTCTGCACCGGCATTTCCGCCGGCGTGTGACCATGCACCACGATCTTGTCACTCAGCATGTCGGACATCAGGAATTCGTCGCGAATCCACAGCATGTCGCGCTCGGTCTGGCGGTTGAGGGCGACGCCGGGGCGGATGCCCGCATGCACAAACACGAAATCGCATTCCTCGTGCATGTAAACCAGGGAATTGTAGAATTCGATATGGGATGCCGGGCATCGCGCCAGCAATTCGTCGCGCGCGGCGAAGAAGGCGTCCTCGTCGTCAAAGCGCGGCGGACGCACGCCATAGCTTAGAAGCGTCGCGGGCCCGCCGAAATCGCGCCATTGCTGATAGACCATCGGGTCTTCCAGGAAGTTCAACAGACTCTGTTCATGATTGCCGCGCAGGAAGACGGTCTGCCATCCGGCCATGCCGTTCCTGCCCAGCGAAATCAGCCGGTCGACCACCGCCTTGGAGTCGGGGCCGCGATCGATATAGTCGCCCAGGAATACCAGCACATTCTGCCGGCCGGGATTGGCGGCCGCATAGTCGCGTATCTGATCCAGCAGGTCTTCCAGCAGGTCGTTGCGGCCATGAATGTCGCCGACGGCGAAGACCCTGCGGCCATCGCCGACCCGGGGCAACCGTGTCTTCCGGCCGAACATCTTTCCGAGCCAACCCGTCTGGGCAGGCATCAGTGCGACTTTTGTAGACATGCTTCCGCTCACCTGGGCGGACTATAATCGGTTTGCGTTCGCACCTGCAACATGCCTTAAAGTTGAGCCTTAATTGGCGCATTTTATCGGAGTCCTGGACCGGCCGGTTTGCGTTTTCCAGGTTTAGGTTAATAGCCAAGCGTACAAAACGCCTGATCCCCAGCCTGGTTGGTGCCATGATTAAGAAATTTTCGTCCCGTCGTGACTTTTTTGGTGCCGCCCTCAGCCTGGCCGCGGCTCCGGCCGCGCTGGCCGATGCCCCGCGGCGGGATGCACCGCCCCTGAAATCTCTCACGAACGCGCCCATGGGCTGCAGCACCAACCTGGTCGCACTGAAGGATCCGGCCTATGCCGCGTTGCTGCTGCGGAACTTTTCCCAGGTCACACCCGAATATGAAATGAAGATGAACCCCATCACCCACACCGATGGGCGCCTGAATTTCACACTTGCGGACAATTTCATGGGGTTCGCCCGCCAGAACCGGCTGCGCGTCCATGCCACGACCCTGGTCTGGTACAAGCATCAGCCGCCTTACTTCATGGGCCTGGATGGCAAGGGGCAGGTCTTCGCCGACGCCTACAGGAACTATCTGCTGACCGTTGTGGGGCGCTATCGCGGCCAGGTTGTGGGATGGGACGTGGTCAACGAACCCGTCTGGACCGACGGTACCCGCCTGCGCGACAGCCTGTGGAGCAGCAATCTGGGCGCGGAAGATTACATGATGCTCGCCTTTGAATATGCGAAGCAGGCCGATCCGAACGCGGTCCTGTTCATCAACGAGTTCGACCTGGAGCGACTCCCGCGCAAGCGCGCGACGTTCCTCAATCTGGTCGAAAGGCTGTTGAAGCGCGGCGCGAAGATCGACGGCATCGGCACCCAGTCTCACGTCAACATCAATCTGCCCCAGGGCGCATCGACTTTGACCATGCGCGACCTGGCCGCGCTGGGACTGAAGATTCACGTTTCGGAGCTGGACGTGTCGCTCGGACGCGCCGACCGTGACAACCGCTCGATGGATGACAAGCTGAAGCTTCAGTCGGCCAAGGCCTGGGAAGTGGTGGATGCCTTCATGAATTTGCCCGCCAGCCAGCGCTATGCGCTGACCATGTGGGGGCTGATGGACAAGAATACCTGGCTGCGCCAGCTGCCTGGGCGCGAGCATGACGAGCCGCTGGCCTTCTATGATGATGGACAGCCCAAGCCGATGTTCTGGGCGATGGCGGACAGGCTCAAGACGCGTTGAGCCTTGCGCCTCAGCGGATCATCACCAGCGACTTGGTCAGGCCGAAGAACTTCTCGCGTTCCAGCCGTCCGTCGGGAAACAGGCGGTGCATCTGCGCGGCCGTCAGCAGGCAGACACTCTGAACATTCTCCATTGCCGAGCCGAGATCTGTCTCGCGCGCCCGGAACCCGCGCTTCTTGCGCATCAGCATCTGCGCGCGCACCACTTCGGGATACCATTGGAAGAACAGCGTGCGGTAGTGCGGCTCGACCGGGAACCAGAAATTGGGCGTCTGCACGAAGTAGTGCGGCGCCAGCCGCCGGATCTCGCCGGCCATCGCCGCCATGTTCTTCCAGACCCCCACATGCTCGATCACGCTGTTGGAGTGCACCAGGTCGAAGCTGTTGTCGGCATAGGACAGGCTGCAGGCATTGCCGTCGCGGACCAGGAAAGGCGGATCGTCCACCGCCGCGGCGCCCAGATTAACGATGGTTATTTCCAGAGGCAAATGCTGCCACAAATCCCGCACGCCTAGCCAGAAACCCTTGGTGCCGCCAATATCAAGCACCCGGATGCGCGATCGCCCTGAAAGATTCAGGTTAATGTGATCGACAAGGATGCGGAACCGCGCACGCCGGAAGCGGTTGGTGTCGATGGTTGGCGCGAAATCGGCATTGGGGTCGGTAATCCCATATCCGCGTTCACGCGCCTGCGTTTCTGTGTTCGGCACGATATCTTCAACCAAGTTAGCACGGCGAACAGGGCCAGTCGGCACCGCCAGAATGCGCATGGCTGCCCGTTTCGTCCAGATCAATTCCGGGTGAACGCCAAATCCGCCGCAGTCCCGCAATTTGCTTGCCGCCAAGGCATTGGGCAGTATGGCTGCCAGCCGCCCCGAGGAGGGCGGCATCGCAGGGCATGGGCATATGTTCAAGGCCAAGGTTTCACACGGCACCCCGCCGCGCGACCAGCATCCGGGCCCAGCAGAGATCTGGTTCTGGGGCCTGTGCATGTTCCTGCTGACCACGCCCTTCATGTTTCAACTGACAGGGCAGGATCCGCATGTGGGCGTGTCGCGCAACTTGCTGACGATGTCGGCCAATGCAACCGGCAGTTCAACCAAGGCCTATCTAATGCGGTTCACTGTCACAGCCGTTGCAGTCGCCGCAGCGTGGCCGCAGTTGCGGTCGTTCAAATGGGTGCCGAGATTCCTGCCGCTGCTGCTGCTGATCGGTTGGGCGATCCTGTCGATCGGCTGGACGGATTCGGTGCGCACCACCTCCGCCGCCGCCGCGATGCTGGGTTGCCTGGTCGCGGCGGGCGCGGCAATGGCCGCCCGCTTGCCGCCCCACTTGTTCGCCCGCGCCATGATCTATTCCGGCATCCTGATGGCGCTGTTCTCGCTGCTGACTGTTTTCGCGTTACCGAATTTCGGCGTTCACCAGCAGGGCGACGCCAGCCAATCGGTTCATGCCGGCGCCTGGCGCGGCGTCTATATGCACAAGAACGGACTCGGCCAGGCAGCGGCTGTGTATGCGGTTTTGATCCTCTGCTCGGGCCGCGAAATACTGAAGTCGCCTCTGTTGAAAACCGGACTGGCGGCCCTGATGATGCTCCTCATCATAAAATCCGATTCCGCCAGCGCATTGATGATCGTGGTTGTCGCCCCGCTTCTGATGTGGTCGCTTGTGATATTGAGTGCGGAGCGACGTCTCATCATCCTGTCCATCGTGACGCCCGCCATCATCACTCTGCTGCTGGCGGCCAACACATTGCTGGGAATACTCGGACGCGACATGACGTTCTCGGGCCGGACGCGCATCTGGGAAGAAGCACCACACAGCATCGCACAAAACCCCCTGGTCGGTTTCGGATTCGAATCACCCACCTATGGCGGCTTCGTCTTTCGCATCTATTCAATGATGGGTGTCACCGATGCTCACAATGGTTTCCTGGAGATATTGCTGGGGCTCGGAAT
>JAFIHO010000303.1 GCA_017849395.1 Hyphomicrobiales bacterium | reverse complement strand
GGTGGAGAGGGAGGGAGGCAGGAGGGCGGAGGAGAGCAGGGTCAGCGGCACCACCTGCAGGGGCAGGCGCGATGCGGTCGCGGAAGACAACGCCAAAGGGAGAGAGGGGAGGGGGGATGCGGGAAGGGATGCGCGGCTGGCAGCAGAGAAAATCGACGTCACCCTGCCCGCCCGGCCGGAGAATTCCGGCACCGTGCATCCCATCAGCCAGGTGTTGGAGGAAGTGACCGCCATCTTCGCCGATCTGGGCTTTTCGGTCGCCGAAGGGCCGGATGTCGAATTCGACGATTACAATTTCACCAAGCTGAACATCCCGCCCGACCATCCCGCGCGGCAGATGCAGGACACATTCTATGTGTCGAAGCAGGCTGACGGCTCATCGCATGTGCTGCGCACCCACACCTCGCCGGTGCAGGTGCGTACCATGCTGAATGCCAAGCCGCCCATCCGCGTCATCTCGCCGGGCCGCACCTATCGCGTCGATTCCGATGCCACCCATTCGCCCATGTTCCACCAGGTCGAGGCGCTGGTGGTGGATGAAGGTATCCATCTGGGCCATCTGAAATGGACCGTCGAAGAATTCTGCAAGGCCTTCTTCGAGATCGACCATATCGAACTGCGTGCGCGCCCCAGCTTCTTTCCCTTCACAGAACCATCCGTCGAATGGGACATGCGCTGCGACCGTTCCACACCCGGACAGATCAAGTTCGGCCAGGGCGATGACTGGCTGGAACTGGGCGGCAGCGGCATGGTCCATCGCAAGGTGCTGGAGAATTGCGGCATCGATCCGACGCGCTATTCCGGCTTTGCGTTCGGCTTCGGGCTGGATCGTATGGCGATGCTGAAATACGGCATCCCCGACATTCGCAGCTTCTTTGAATCCGATTTGCGCTGGCTCAGGCATTACGGCTTCGCGGCGCTGGATATTCCCACGCTGGATGGTGGGTTGAGCAAATGAAGTTCACCCTGTCCTGGCTGAAAGAACATCTCGATACCGATGCCGATGTCGCCAGCATCGCGGCGAAGCTCAATTCCATCGGGCTTGAGGTCGAAAGCATTTCCGATCCCGGCGCGGCGCTGAAGGACTTCATTGTCGCGGAGATCGTGACGGCGGAAAAGCATCCGCAAGCCGACCGGCTGCGGCTTTGCATGGTCAATGCGGGCGACGCGGCACCGCTGCAAATCGTCTGCGGCGCGCCCAATGCGCGGGCGGGCATCAAGGTGGTGCTGGCGCGGCCCGGCACGGTGATCCCCGCCACCGGCGAGGCCTTGAAGATCGGCACCATCCGGGGCGTGGAATCGCGCGGCATGATGTGTTCGGCGCGCGAATTGCTGCTGGGCGAAGACCATGACGGCATCATCGAACTGAAGCCCAATGCGCAGGTCGGCGCACCCGCCATTCCCGCGCTGGTCGCATCCAGCCTGCTGGCCAACGATCCGGTGATCGATGTGTCCATCACCCCCAATCGCGGCGACGCGGCAAGCGTGTGGGGCGTGGCGCGCGATCTGGCGGCGGCGGGGCTGGGCACCTTGAAGACCGAGAAGGTCGTGCCGGTGGCGGGCAAATTCCCTTCGCCAAAAAAGATCACGCTCGACTTTGCACCTGAGAACAAGGACGCCTGCCCCATCTTCGCGGGCCGCCTGATCCGCGGTGTGAAGAATGGCCCGGCACCACAATGGGTGCGCGACCGTTTCAAGGCGGTGGGGATGAAATCCATCTCCGCGCTGGTGGATGTGACCAACCTGATCTCACAGGATCGTGGCCGTCCGCTGCATGTGTTCGATGCTGACCGCCTGTCGGGCAGCCTGCATGCGCGCATGGCGAATGATCACGAACAGGTGCTGGCGCTGGACGGCAAGACCTATGTGCTGGACAGCGAGACCATCGTCATCGCCGATGACAGTTTCGCGCGCGGCATCGCAGGCGTCATGGGCGGCGAGGATACGGGCTGTTCGGACGAGACCGTCAATGTGTTCATCGAGTCCGCCTATTTCGATCCCATCCGCATCGCGCGGGCGGGCCGCAAGCAGGGCATCATTTCCGATGCGCGCTATCGTTTCGAGCGCGGCGTCGATCCGCAATTCGTGCTGCCCGGCCTGGAACTGGCGACCAAGCTGATCCTGGAATGGTGCGGCGGCGAGGCCTCCGATGTGGTGATCGCGGGCGCGCTGCCGCCGCCGCACAAGCCCATCGGCTTCGATCCCATCGCGGTCGAGCAACTGGGGGGCATCAATATCCCCAAGCCCGAGATCATCCGCATCCTGGAGGCGCTGGGTTTCGTGGTCGAGGATCACGGCGTGCTGCAGGTGACGCCGCCAAGCTGGCGGCATGACGTGGATGGCCCCGCCGATCTAGTGGAAGAAGTGGTCCGCATTTACGGCCTGAACAACGTCGCCTCTGCTGCAATGGCGCGCCCTTCGGCGGTGGCGAAGCCCGTTCTGACCAAAAGCCAGCGTCGTATCCGCGCCGCCCGCCGCGCCATCGCTGCGCGCGGCTTTAACGAGGCAGTGCATTTCTCGTTCATCTCCCGTGATCAGGCCGCACTGTTCGGCGGCGGCGATGACGCGCGGCAGTTGAGCAATCCGATTGCGTCCGACCTGGATGCGCTGCGGCCCTCGCCCCTGCCCGGCCTGTTGGCAGCGGCTTCGCGCAACCAGGCGCGCGGGCAGGCGGGGCTGCAACTGTTCGAGATCGGCCCCGGCTTCGATTCCGGAATGCCCGAAGCCCAACGCAATGTCGCGGTGGGGCTACGCGTAGGCGGCGCGGGCCGCGACTGGCTGAAATCGACCCATGACAGCGATGCGTTCGACGTGAAGGCCGACATGCTGGCCGCGCTGGAGGCCATAACCGGCGCGCCGATGACCGCGCCGGTCACCCAGGGTGCAAGCGGGTGGTATCATCCCGGCCGCAGCGGCACGATTGCGCTGGGGCCCAAAGTGATCGCCACCTTCGGCGAACTGCATCCGCGCGTTCTGGCGGCGTTCGACGTGAAGGGCCCTGCGGCGGCGTTTGAAATCCAGATCGACGCCATTCCCGACGCCAAGTCCAAAGGCAAGGCGCGCCCCCTGTTCCAGCCTTCGCCCTATCAGGCCATCGAGCGCGATTTCGCCTTTGTGGTGGATGCGAAGGTGGCGGCGGCCGATATCTTGAAGGCGGCGAAGAATGCCGAGCGGCTGCTGATCGACAGCATCACCGTGTTCGATGTCTATGAAGGCAAGGGCGTGCCGGACGGCAAGAAGTCCATCGCCGTATCGCTGCGGCTTCAGCCGAAGGACAAGACCCTGACCGAAAGCGAGATCGAAGCCATTGTGCAGAAGATCGTCGCAGGCGTCACCAAGGCGACGGGCGCGACACTACGCGGCTAGAAGGTCAGCAGCTTCGGCGCCGCCCCGATTTCCGCCGCCAGCTTTTCGAATTCCGCCCGCGCGCGCGAATTGGCGCGCTGGTGGCGCTCTGCGAAAATGAATTCGTTCTTCAGCGAATGTTCCAGACCGGTCAGTTCGGTCACCCGCACCTTGTAGCCATGCGCCTCCAGGAACAGGGCGCGCAGCACATTGGTCAGGTGCGCGCCGAATTCCCGCCGCTGGATCGGGTGCCGCCATAGTTGTGAAAGCCCGCCCTTGGCGTCTTCCAGTTCGCGCGCCACTTCCGCCTGGCAGCAGGGCACCAGCGCGACATGCTTTGCCTCATGGCGCAGGGCGAACAGGATCGCCTCGTCCGTCGCGGTATCGCAGGCATGCAGCGCCGTGACGATATCGACCGGCCCGATGTCTGCATCGGCAATGCGGCCTTCGACAAAATCCATCCGGTTGAAACCGCTGTCCGCCGCGATTTTCTGCGCGGTCTTGATCAGGTCGGCGCGCGTTTCCACAGCCACGACCCGGCCCCGCCCGGCCGGCGCGAAATACAGATCGTAGAGAATAAACCCCAGATAGGATTTGCCCGCGCCCAGATCGGCCAGCACGGGTTCCGGTTTCTCGGCAAGGGCGGCGTCGATGGCGGGCTTTATCAGCTGCGCCAGGTGCTGCACCTGTTTCAGCTTGCGGCGGCTGTCGGCGTTCAGCCCGCCATTATGGGTCAGGATATGCAGCGCCTTCAGAAGCGGCACGGACTGACCCGGCCACAGGTCGCGGATTTCGGGTCTGGCGGCGGTTTTTGCTGTCATTTCGGCAGTTTCGCATGGGTGCCCGCCCCGGCAAAACGCCTGTTGGACCGGACCTGCCAAGATGCTAAAGCCCCCGGCACCGGCCTCAGGTAGCAGAGCGTCAGGCCAAAGGAAGACATGCCCGATCTTTCCAAAATCCGCAATTTCTCCATCGTCGCCCATATCGACCATGGCAACTCCACCCTGGCCGACCGGCTGATCCAGGTCACCGGCACGGTGGCCGCGCGGGAGATGACCAACCAGATCCTGGATTCGATGGATATCGAGCGGGAACGCGGCATCACCATCAAGGCCCAGACCGTGCGGCTGGAATACAAGGCAAAGGATGGCGAGACCTATATCCTGAACCTGATGGACACGCCGGGCCATGTGGACTTCGGCTATGAAGTCAGCCGCTGCCTGGCCGCCTGCGAAGGCGCGCTGCTGGTGGTCGACGCCAGCCAGGGCGTCGAGGCGCAGACATTGGCCAATGTCTATCAGGCCATCGATGCCGGGCTGGAGATCGTGCCCGTCCTCAACAAGATCGACCTGCCCGCCGCAGAGCCGGACCGGGTGCGCCAGCAGATCGAGGATGTGATCGGACTGGACGCCAGCGATGCGGTGCTGATTTCGGCCAAGACCGGCATCGGCATCGAAGATGTGCTGGAAGCGGTCGTGACCCGCCTGCCCCCGCCCAAGGGCGAACCGGATGCGCCGCTGAAGGCGCTGCTGATCGATTCCTATTACGACGCCTATCTGGGCGTGGTGGTGCTGGTGCGCATCATCGATGGCGAACTGAAGAAGGGCCAGAAGATCCGCATGATGGCGACCGACGCCGTCTATCAGGTGGAACAAATCGGCGTGTTCAAGCCCAAGAAGCTGGCGGTGGAAAAGCTGGGGCCGGGCGAGGTCGGTTATATCACCGCCCAGATCAAGCAGGTGGCCGACACGCAGGTGGGCGACACCATCACCGACGAACGCAAGGGCACCACCACGCCCCTGCCCGGCTTCAAGAAGGCATAGCAGGTGGTGTTCTGCGGGCTGTTCCCGGTGGACGCGGCGCAGTTCGAGGATTTGCGCGATGCGCTGGGCAAGCTGCATCTGAACGATGCCAGCTTTACCTATGAGACCGAATCCAGCGCCGCGCTGGGTTTCGGCTTCCGCTGCGGATTCCTGGGACTATTGCATCTGGAAATCGTGGGCGAGCGGCTGGAGCGGGAATTCAATTTCGATCTCATCACCACCGCGCCGAGCGTGATCTATCACATCTACATGAATGACGGCTCCATGAAGGAGCTGCACAATCCCGCCGACATGCCCGATGTGACCTATATCGATCACATCGAGGAACCCTGGATCAAGGCGACCATCCTGGTCCCGGACGATTATCTGGGTTCGGTCCTGAAACTGTGCGAGGACCGGCGCGGGCGTCAGGTCGAACTGACCTATGCCGGATCGCGCGCCATGGTGGTCTATATGCTGCCGCTGAACGAAGTGGTGTTCGACTTCTATGACCGGCTGAAAAGCGTGTCGCGCGGTTATGCCAGCTGCGACTATCACATCGAGAAATATGAAGAAGGCGACCTGGTGAAGATGTCGATCCTGGTCAATGACGAGCCGGTCGATGCGCTGGCCATGATCGTCAACCGCCAGCGCGCCGAAGGCCGCGGCCGGGGGAGGTGCGAGAAGCTGAAGGATTTGATCCGGCGCCACATGTTCAAGATTCCGATCCAGGCCGCCATCGGCGGCAAGGTGATCGCGCGCGAGACGTTAAGCGCGCTGCGCAAGGACGTGACGGCGAAATGCTATGGCGGCGACATCAGCCGCAAGCGCAAGCTCCTCGACAAGCAGAAAGAGGGCAAGAAGAAGATGCGCCAGTTCGGCAAGGTGGACATCCCGCAGGAAGCGTTCATTGCCGCGCTGAAGATGGATGATAACTAGGCGAGGTTTGTCTTGAAAGCTCAGCGCGCTTGGTGGATGCCTCGCCGCTTGACCTTTTGGGATATTATAGTGATCGCCGTGGGTGCTGCCATTGTCTGCGCCAGCATGTCGTTCGTGGTTTATCGAGGTCCTGCATATGGTCTACCGGACAAGGACAGCCTCCTCCTTACCTCTGGCCGTGTTGCCTACGCAGGTTATGCTAAAGCTGGTCGAAGCGGCCACTATGCCATCTTTCGATTGGCCAACTCACCGGTAGTTTTTAAATTTACCGGTACCCAAGGCGACTACATCGAAGTAGAGAACGCCTTGTGCAATGGTTGCGAAGCTTCGGTTTGGAGCGACCCAAATGATCGCAACGACAGACTTTTTGCGTGGCAAATTGAGGTAAACGGCAAAATGATTGCCCGCTATTCCGATGTTAAGGCGCATTGGCTTACCGACAGGCGCGGAGCAAATTGGGGGGCGCCAATAGCTGGCGTTATAAGCGCGGGTTTCGTGGCATTGGCATTTCGGCGTAGACGGCGGGATATGCAAGGCCGCAATCATCACCGCTCTTGACTGCCTGCACCGGACGCCGCCCAGCCCTGCTTCTTCCCATTTCGACAAACCTGACTTGACCCGCTATACGGCAGCCCATGCCCAATGTTGCCCTGATCGATTATGGCTCCGGCAATCTCGCCTCGGCGGCGAAGGCGTTGGCGCGCGCGGCGGAAGGGACCAAGCATCAGATTGTCACCACCGCCGATCCTGATGCCGTGCGGGATGCCGAGCGGATCGTGCTGCCGGGGGTAGGGGCCTTTGCCGATTGCATGAAGGGCCTGTCCGCGGTGCCCGGCATGGTCGAGGCGCTGCGCGAGAAGGTACTGAAAGAGGGCGCGCCGTTCCTTGGCATCTGTGTCGGAATGCAGTTGCTGGCGACGGTTGGCGTGGAGTTTGGCCGTCATGCGGGCCTGGGCTGGATCGCGGGGGAGGTGGTGAAGATCACGCCCAATCATTTCCCGT
>JAFIHO010000302.1 GCA_017849395.1 Hyphomicrobiales bacterium | reverse complement strand
TTTGGCATCATAGCCGACGATGCGCGGCTTGCCCTCCGGCCAGCGTTCGAAACGCATCTCGGCCATGGGAAGGATGCGCGGCCCGGCCTTGGTCTCCAGCACCGCGATGTTGAATTCACGGCCTTCGACGAATTTTTCCGCGAACCAGTCGCCGCCGAAGCGCGCCGCGCTGTGCGACGCCCGCGCCCGCACCGCGTCGGCGCCCGACACGACGCAACCGTCATCCAGCCCGATGGAGGCATCCTCCAGCACCGATTTCACGATATAGCGCCCGCCATTGATCCCCGCCCAGTGTGGCGCCTCGCTCCAGTCCGGCGTACCCAACCCGGCCTCGCGCAGCATCCGCTTGGTGCGCGGCTTGTCGTTGGTCAGCGCCATCGCCCCCGCGCTGACGCCGGTGAAGGGCACACCCAATTCCGCCAGCATCTGCGGTGCGCGCGGCGCAAGCTGGCCCAGTCCGTCGATGCCCTCGACCAGATTGAACACGATGTCCGGGGCGGCATCGCGCAACAGCGCCGCCAGCGCATCCGGCTGTTTGCGGAAGGCGGCCTTGTCCGCGTCATGGCCCTTGCGTGCCAGCGCGGCCGCCACCGCGGCGGCGGCGACCAGCGTGTCCTGTTCTTCCGGCGGGGCATCCGGCGCGACATCGGAATGGAGCACAAGGACGCGCATCACCGCCCCACCAATTCCGGATGCCGCCGCAGGAAAGCCGTTACGAACAACCCGATAAGTTCCTGATAGGTCACGCCCTCGAATTCCGCGATGAAGCACAGGTCGGAATAGCCGGGCCGGATGCCCGCCAGCGGATTGACCTCGATGAAGCACGGCCTGCCGCTGCGATCCTCGCGGATATCGACGCGCCCGCCATCGCGGCATCGCAGCGCGCGCCAGGCCCGCAGCGCGACCTCGCCCGCCGCACGCGCGGCAGCGTCCGTGGCGCGCACGACGGATAGCTTGTCTTCCCAGGTTTCCTTGTTCTCGAAACCATAGCCATGGCCGATATACTTTTCCTTGGGGATGATCTCCATGATCCCCAGCACCTCCGCCTCCGCGCCGGTGCCGGTGATGCCGACGGTGAACTCGCGGCCAGGCAGGAATTCCTCCACCAGCACGGGCTGCCGGAAGCGCGCCAGAAGATCGGTGGCGGTTCGGGCCAATGCCGCCGCATCATCCACCTTCGACATCGCGCCCACGCCCTTGCCCGAACCTTCGGCCACCGGCTTCAGGAACAGCGGATAGGACAGCATGATCCGCGCGATGTCGGCGTCGTTTTCGATCACCCGGAAATCGGCCACGGGCACACCCTGGTCACGCACCACCCGCTTGGCCATCGCCTTGTCCAGCGCCAGCGCCAGGGTCAGCGGATCGGAGAAGATGTAGGGGATGTCATAGGCTTCGAGCAGCGCCGGGGCCTGGGCCTCGCGCGCCACACCTTTCAAGCCTTCGCAAATGTTGAACACCGCGTCCCAGCGCTGTCCCGCCACCAGCGCCGCCGCCAGCGCCTTCACATGCCCGATGCGGATGGGAAAATGTCCCAGCCCGCGCAGGGCATCGCACACGGCGGTAATGGTTTCCCCGGCATCGAACTCGGCGGTTTCCTCTTCGGAAAGCCCCAGCGCACGGTAATCGTCCCTAAGGTCGTAGGTGACCCCTATTTTGAGGGGCTTTGGGCGCATGGGATCAGCGGCCCAGCGCGCCGTCCGGGTCCGGATAGCGATACACCTTGCCCTCGAAATTCCGCAGCAACAGGAAATCGCCATCACGCCCCGCCACCGGATCGGGGGCGAGCTGAATCTTGCCGCCGCCGCCCGGCGCGTCGATGCAGAAGATGGGCGTGGCATAGCCGGTGGTATGGCCGCGCAGGGCGCGGATGATCTCAAGTCCTTTCTCGACCGGGGTACGAAAATGCGCCGAACCCCGGATCGGATCGCACTGATAGAGATAATAGGGCTTCACCCGGTTCTTCAGCAGCCCGTGCATCAACTGGGTCATCACCCCGGCATCGTCATTGACGCCTTTCAACAGCACCGTCTGACTGCCCAGCGGAATGCCCGCATCGGCCAGGCGCGCGCAGGACTCCGCCACCTCCGGGGTCAATTCCACCGGATGGGTGAAATGCAGGCTCATCCACAGCGGATGATGCTTGCGCAGCAGCCGCGTCAGGCTCTTGGTGATGCGCTGGGGCAGCACCACCGGCATTTTGGTACCTATGCGAAGGAATTCGATATGCTTGATCTGGCGCAGCCGCCCCAGCAGCCAGTCCAGCTTGTCGTCGCCCAGGGTCAGCGGATCGCCGCCCGACAGCAGCACATCGCGAACCTCGGTATGCGCTTCCAGATAGGCCAGCGCCTGCTCCCATTGCCGGGTCGAGAAGCCATATTCCCCGCCCGGATTGCCCACCATCCGCGAGCGCGTGCAATAGCGGCAATAGGTGGAGCAGGTGCCTGTCACCAGGAACAGAACCCGGTCGGGATAGCGATGCACCAGGCCGGGCACTGCGGTGTCATGATCCTCGCCCAAAGGATCGTCTTCCTCACCGGGGCCGCGCAGATATTCACCGCCCACCATGATGTGCGTGCGGCGCAGCGGTTCGGCTGCATCCTTCAGCCCCATCAGGCTGGCATAATAGGGCGTGATGCCGACCGGCAACGAACCTTGATGGTTCGAAACGGCGGCATGTTCATCTGCCGAAAGGCGGAACACGCGGCCCAGATCGTCCAGGGTCCGGATGCGGGTGCGCATCTGCCAGCGCCAGTCATTCCATTCGGCCGGACCGGTGCCGGGATAGAAGCGGCGATAGAAGGCGCGGCTCTGCGCGCCCGTGGGAAAAAGCTGGACGGGTTTGCGGACCGTCTCCTTCGGCGGCGTCGCATCCGCCTGCGGAACGGAATCGGTGACCAGGATGGGGGGAGCTTTGCGGCGCGTCTGGTTGCCAGACCTGAGGGGGTTGGAAGCCCCCCGCGCGATGGGTAAACCCATTGTGTCTCGCGACGCTCCGACGTTCTGCGCCTAGCGAAAGCCCCCGCGGCTCCCATGAACGCGCATGACGACTTTCGCGATATTTCCAAGACTCAAAATATTGTCAAGAGACGACCCCGTACGGTCCTGTCTATTGCGGGACGTCGCGCACCCTGGTCACGCGATAAACGGTGACATGCACCTTGCGCCCGCGCGAATAGTTGAAGCCGCTCATATCGGCCACCGCTTCCGCATCCGCCTCGCGTTCGGCAAGCCCGGCAAGGAACGCGCCGCGCTCGCGGTCTTCGATCAGGGCGAGGCCGCCGCCCCGCGCGCCCAGCGCCGCCGCGCCATCGCCATCGGCCAGGCGCATGTCCGCGCCCAGCGCAAAGACCAGGCTGGGCTCGGTGAAGCCCGCCGCGACCGGCGGCGGATCGCCGGGCCGGGCATGTTCGAACACCAGCGGCGCCAGCCGCTTGCTGACCCACAATTCGGTCAACCTCGGTCCCACACCCACCGTCAAGGTCGGTACGAAGACGCACGCCGCGACGATGGCGACCCCGAACGCCCGGTAATTCCGGCCGCGCAATCCCAGAATCAGCGCGGCCAAAGCTATCGCCGCACCCACGGCAGCCAGCCCCCAGAGCCATTGCACATCGCCCGCCCCATACAGGCGCGGCAGCAGCACCGGCGCGGCGGTCATCGCCGCCGCCCCCAGCAAAAACTGCAAGCCCGCCCCCCAGCGCAGCAGGCGCGGGACGAAGGCCCACTTGTCAGCCGAGACAGACGCGGCAGCGCTCTCGCGCTGCTTTTCCTTTTTGTCGTCCCCCTTCGCCTCCGCGGCAGGCACGACTGCGGGAGACGGGGTCAGAGCCCCGCACAGCCAGGCCGCCGTGAGTATCGCCAGCGCCGGATAGGCGGGCAGCACATAGTGGGGCAGCTTGGTCGGCACGGCCTCGAACATCAGCCATGACGCCCCGGTCCAGGCCAGCAGGAAGCGGATGGCCGGATCGCCCCGCCGTGTCACCGCCGCGCCGACCGCGGGCAGCACGAACAGGATTCCGGGCCAAAAGGCGATGGAGGACAGCAGCAGGTAATAGCCCGGCGGCGCGCCATGGGTCTCCTGCCCGCTGACGATCTTGGCGCCGAAGTCATGGCCGACCGATTCGGCGAAGAAGGCCCCCTTGCTGGCGAGCGTGATGGCGATCAGCCATGGCGCCACCAGCAGGATCGTGATCAGAAGACCCCGCGCGGGCAGCAGCGCCTTCAGCCAGCCCGCCTTGCGGTCCGAGACCAGCAGCGCCAGCGTGGTCACGATGGCGACGCCTGGCACGACGAAGCCCTTCACCAGAATACCCGCCGAAAAGGCGACCCAGCCCGCCATCACCAGCATGGTCGACGGCGTGGGCGCGGTCTCGTCGCGGCGCGAGCGATATACCCGCCACATCACCCCCATCGCGCCAATCACACAGCCGATCTGCACCGCGTCGGTGGTGGCGATGGTGGATTCCGCCGTCAGCAGGACCGACGAACCCATCAGCAGCGCCGCCAGGAACGCGCCCTCGCGCGGCAGGATTGCGCCCGCGCACCAGAAGGTCAGCCACACCCCGATCAGCCCGCCGATCAGCGACGCGATGCGATAGGTCCACACCATGCCGTGCGCGCCGCCGCCCGCGATGGCGGTGGTGGTGGATTGCAGCCAGTAGATCGCGATGGGCTTCTTGTAGCGCGGCTCCGCCCCGAAGCGGATATCCACATAGTTGCCCGACTCCAGCATCTGGCGCGAGGCCTGGGCATAGCGGCTCTCGTCACGGTCCAGCGCGGGCAGGGTCAGAGTGCCGGGCACCCACAGCGCGAGGCAGAAGATGGCGAGCCACAGGCGCGGCCGGCGCGCCAGCCAGGACAGCAGGCGCGGGAAGGTCGGGGTCGCGGGCGCGGCGGCCACTGTGCTGGTCATGCGTCTGACGATTCCCGGCTGATTCCTGCGGATTTTCCGCCCGGCCCGCAGGCCTTTTTCCCGCGAACCGGGGTCTGTATAAGCCTCCGGACCGGGGCGGGAAAGCCGCCCTTCAGGGAGTAATCATGCCCGACAATCCGGTGGCCTTCTCCCTCGTCATCGCCGTGATGGACGAGGCCGAAAACGCGGCCCCGCTGGTGCAGGAGATCGCCGCCGCCCTGTCCGGGGTCGATCCGGCGCGCCGGGAGGTGATCTTCGTCGATGACGGTTCCCGCGACGATACCGTGGCGGCGCTGACCGCCCAGCGCACGGTGCTGCCCGATCTGCGGGTCATCGCCCATGACCGCAACTATGGCAAAAGCACCGCCCTGCGCACCGGCATCCGCGCCGCCAGCCATCCCATCATCGTGACGATGGACGGCGACCTGCAGAATGACCCCGCCGACATCTTTACAATGCTTGCGCCCTTCGGCGCCGATCCCGAACTGGGTCTGGTGGCGGGCCAGCGCATCAAGCGCGAGGACACATGGAGCAAGCGCATGGCCTCGAAGATCGGCAATGGCTTGCGCCGCCGCCTGCTGCGCGACGGGGCAAGGGATTCGGTGTGCGGCTGGAAGGCGATGCGGCGCGACCTTTATCTGGCGATGCCCTTCTTCGACAACATGCACCGCTTCTTCATCGCGCTGGCGATCCGCGAAGGTTATCGCATCGCGCTGGTGGATGTGCGTGATCGCAGGCGCGTGCATGGCAAATCCAAATACACCAACTGGGGCCGGTTGAAGGTGGGCATCTTCGACCTGTTCGGCGCGGCCTGGCTGGCGCGGCGCTTCCGCGGACGGCCCGGAACAAGGGAATTGTGACATGCATATCGTCGAACATCTCTATCAGCAGGCGATGGCGAACCCTTCCGACCTGCTGTGGAACAGCTTTGGCTTCATCGGCGCGGCGGTGTTCGGTATCCGCTTTCTGATTCAGTGGATCAGCAGCGAGAAACAGGGTCACAGCGTCATCCCCATCGCCTTCTGGTATTGCAGCCTGATCGGCGGCCTGATCTCCTTCATCTATGCCGTGCACCAGCAGGCTTGGCCGCTGGTCCTGCAGCAGGCCATCCCGCTGCCGATCTATGGTCGCAACCTGTACCTGATCTATCGCGATCGCAGAAAGGTCGCCGCGGCCTGAAAGATACGTGCTAGTTTGAAACGGCTTTCTGGGGGCAAATCGTCATGGTCGCTGCGTTCCCGCTGATCCTGATCGCGGTCGCTCTGTACAACCTCGCCGCCCTGGGCGGCTGGGCCGGACAGACCGACATGCAGCAACTGCTGAACCAGGGCTTCACCGTCAAGCTGTTCTCCGGCGACATCTGGCACATCAGCCTGGGCGACATGTTCCTGCTGCTGACCCTGGCGCTGTTGTTCGTGGAGGTGGTGCGCGCGACCGCCACCACGCGGCGCGAGATCGTCAACCACGCCTTGTCCATGCTGACCTTCGTGGCGGCGCTGGTGGAATTCATCACCCTGCGCGGCTTCGGGACGACGGTGTTCTTTCTGATCACCATCATGGCGCTGTTCGATGTGGTGGCGGGCTATACCATCTCCGTCGTGACGGCCAAGCGCGACCTGACCGTGGCGCCCCCGACCGGGGCATAAAGCCCGGTTCCAGGCCCGGAAAACCAGCATCTTGCGGTCGGCCCGCCCCCCGGTGTATGTCCCGCCCTCCTGGGGACAGGTGGCCGAGTGGTTGAAGGCGCACGCCTGGAAAGTGTGTAACGGTGAAAGCCGTTCGAGGGTTCGAATCCCTCTCTGTCCGCCAAACTCATGATCGTGCCGAAAAAGCGACGATGCAGCTTTCGATTCACCTGTAGCGTTTCGCTTTCTGCCAGACATCCTTCATCGGCTGTTTCAGATCGCGCTCAATCCAGATCGGCTGATGCGTTTCATACGGCATGGCATAAGGGCTCTCGATCCAGCCGGCGAACTCTGCCGAGCGGAACAGCTTCAGGTGCTGCTCGCGCGTGCCGCCGATCTCGATCATCACACTGCCGTCATGACCCCGCGGGCCCCAGATCCAGTAATTATTGTGTCCGCTGATGGCGGGCGGCAGCCCCAGCCGCGAGCCATAAATGTCGATGGCGGCCGCCTCCCCGTAATTGCCGCCGGCAAACACGGCTTTGGCGCGTTCCTTTGGCGGCAATGACCAATAAACTTTGGCGATCTTCGCGGCCATCTCGGGCCAGCCATGCATGTCGGCAAAGTGCTGCGGCAGGCTTGACTGCTTCAGATGCTCCGTCGCGGTCGTGGACGGCGTCATGCCTAGGGCTGCGGAATAGCGGATGAACGCCTCTTCCGACATGACAGGAATCGCCAGCGGCGCAATGACGGCCCCTGATATGGCGATCGCCGCCACAAAAGCACCACGGGCATAGGCCTTCGCCATCGATTGCTCGATGGCAATCGCTCCAATCGCCAGAAGCACCGGATAGATCGGTGTCAGGTAATAAGCCTTGCCGTGATTGATGACGAAGAACACAAACAGCAGCACATAGGCGATCGGCACGGCACGGAAGACGGCAAAAGCTGGCTTGCGCGCTCCCGCCCAAAGCCCCGCAAGCCAGACCGGTCCTGCCAGCGGCCCCATCAGCAGAAGCTGCTGCGTGAAAAAGCCCCAAGGCGACAATTCGATGTTCTTGCCGGTCGCCCCCGCTTTGCCGAGTTCGATAAAGGGCCAGCCATGCGCGTGCTGCCAAAGGATGTTGGGAAGCACGATGACAAATCCCAGCGCCGCGCCGGCATATACCCAGGGCTTCAGCAAAGAGGCGCGCAGCGACGTCGCCAGCAAGCCGATGGCCAGCGCGACCACGTAAAACGCGATGATGTATTTGCTGAGCAAGCTGAGCCCGACAACGGCGCCGAAGGCCAGCCACAAGCGCTCATCCTTCGTCTGTTCCAGGCGTACAAGGATCCAGGCGCAGGCAAGCCAGCTGATCGGCTGGAACGTATCGGTGGTGAAGATCATGCCAATGGCGAGGAATTGCGGCGCCAGGGCCGTGCAAAGCCCCGCAAGCCATTGGGCATAACGCCCACCACCGGCGACGCGGACGAACTCGGTGGTCATCACGACGGTGCCCGAAAGCGCCAGCGCCGGAATGAGCCGGAAGCCGGTCAGCCAGTCGCCTGCCAGTGCATACGACCAGGCCGCCAGCATCGGCACCAGTGGCGGTTGGTCGACATAGCCCCAGGCCAGACGCTGCCCGCTGACGATGAAATAGAGCTCATCGCGGTTTATGCCGTATCCGGCATTGAAAAGAAGATGGACCAGAAATGTCAGGCCGCCCAAAACCAGCGACGGGCGGAACAACTTTTGGACATCAGCCGACATGCGTACCCCTTTGCCACGCGCCCGAGCCGCATTAGCGCCTATCAAAGTGGGGCGAGCCATTCCACGAAGCAAGCCCGACCGTTGTACAAGCCAAAAGCGCTCAGACATGCGTTCGCAGTTGACGCAGTCGCTAAACTTCAACCGCTGTATGCAATGTGCTAGCCGCGGGTAAGCTAGGATTGGGCTGCACAACCGCGGCGCAGTTACTTTAGGGTATTCTCTATTGGCTAGAGTGTCCTGCCGCGGACGCCCCATCCCGTTGCACGCGCTAGCCGCCTGGGTGCAGGCCCGGCGCTTCCTGGCCTGTGCGCGCTACATATTCGGTATAGCCGCCGGCATATTGGTGGATGCCATCGGGCGCCAGTTCGAGCACGCGGTTGGACAGCGCGGCCAGGAAGTGGCGGTCGTGGCTGACGAACAGCATGGTGCCCTCGAACTCCGCCAGCGCCGCCACCAGCATTTCCTTGGTCGCCATGTCCAGGTGGTTGGTGGGTTCGTCCAGCACCAGGAAGTTCGGCGGATCGAACAGCATCTTGGCCATGACCAGGCGCGCCTTTTCGCCGCCCGACAAGACGCGGCAGGGCTTTTCGATATCGTCGCCGGAGAAACCGAAACATCCGGCCAGGGTGCGCAGCGGCGCCTGCCCGGCCTGCGGAAAGGATTTGTCCAGCGATTCAAAAATCGTGTCGTCGCCATCCAGCAGGTCCATCGAATGCTGGGCTAAATAGCCGACGCGGACATTGCTGCCCACAACCACCTGGCCCTGGTCC
>JAFIHO010000301.1 GCA_017849395.1 Hyphomicrobiales bacterium | reverse complement strand
GCTGAGCAGCAGCGCCAGCGGCGACGTCCACCGGCGCAAATCGCGCCAGATCATGGTCGGCAAGGTTCCGGTCGGCGGCGACGCGCCGATCAGCGTGCAGACCATGACCAACACCATCACCGGCGATGCCCGCGCCACCATCGACCAGATCCGCGCCGTGGAAGACGCGGGCGCCGACATCGTGCGCGTGTCCTGTCCCGACGAGGACGCGACGAAAGCGATGAAGGCCATCACAAAGGCGGCGAACATCCCCGTCGTGGCCGACATCCATTTCCACTACAAGCGCGCCATTGAGGCGGCGGTGAACGGCGCGGCCTGTCTGCGCATCAATCCCGGCAATATCGGCAACGCGCAGCGCGTACGTGAAGTCGTGCAGGCGGCGAAGGATCATGGCTGCTCGATGCGCATCGGCGTCAATGCCGGTTCGCTGGAGCAGGAATTGCTGGAGCGTTATGGCGAGCCGTGTCCCGAGGCGATGGTCGAAAGCGCCCTGAACCACGCCAAGATTCTGGATGATCTGGATTTCCGCGAATACAAGATTTCGGTAAAGGCGTCGGACCCGTTCCTGGCGGTGGCCGCCTATCAGGCGCTGGCCGAAGCGGTGGACTGCCCGATCCATCTGGGCATCACCGAGGCGGGCGGCATGATCTCCGGCACGGTGAAGTCCTCCATCGGCATGGGCATGCTGCTGTGGAGCGGCATCGGTGACACCATCCGCGTGTCGCTTTCCGCCGATCCGGTGGAAGAAGTGCGCGTCGGCTTCGATATTCTGAAGTCACTGAACCTGCGCCATCGCGGCGTGAACATCATTTCCTGCCCCTCCTGCGCGCGCCAGGGCTTCAACGTGATCGACACGGTGAAGCAGTTGGAAGACCGGCTGAAACACATCTCCACCCCCATGTCGCTGTCGATCATCGGCTGCGTCGTGAACGGCCCGGGCGAAGCGCGCGAGACCGACTTAGGGTTTACCGGCGGCGGCGCGGGCAAGGGTCATGGCCAGATTTACCTCAACGGCTCGCCTGCCTATCGCATCGACAATGTGAACCTCATCGACCATGTGGTCGAGCTGTGCGAGAAAAAGGCCGCCGAGATCGAAGCCCAGCGCAACGGCACGGCCCAGCCTCTCGAAGCGGCGCAGTAAGTTCGTTCGGTGGCTCGTTCACGGTCGCCGAGAGAAGTTATGCAACTTATAGCGCGAATGGCGTTATTGTTTGACACTGCCATTTCGATGTTTGCTTTGGCCCTATATGAGGACGTGGCACCCCAGTTGAAGGGTTCGCTATATCTTTATGCTGCTGCGGTGATAGCCATTTTTGGACTTGCTTGGGTCTGGCGCTCGGTAGGATCAGAGAAGAACAAGAACATCCATGATCCCCGCCGCCAAACTTGAGAGACTATTAGACCGCTTCGCCGCCATCGAGGCGGAACTGGCGTCCGGTGCGGGCGGCGCGGCGTTCGTCAAGCTGTCGCGCGAACATGCCGAACTGTCGCCGGTGATCGACACGGTGCGCGAATATCGCTCCACACAGACCCAGCTTGCCGACACCGAGACGCTGCTGGCCGATCCCGCGACCGACAGCGAGATGCGCGGCATGGCGGAACAGGAGCGCGCCGACCTGAAAGACCGGCTGGTGGTGTTGGACCGCGAACTGAAAATCCAGTTGCTGCCGAAGGATGCGGCGGATTCCTCCTCTGCCATCATCGAAATCCGCGCCGGAACCGGGGGCGACGAAGCAGCCTTGTTCGCCGCCGACCTGCTTGGCATGTATCAGCGTTACTGCTCGCTCCAGGGCTGGAAGACCGAGCTTCTTTCCCTGTCGGAATCCGATTTGGGCGGCATCAAGGAAGCGGTTCTGGAAGTGGCCGGTCGCGGCGCCTATGCCAAGCTGAAATTCGAAAGCGGCGTGCATCGCGTTCAGCGTGTGCCCGCCACGGAAAACCAGGGCCGTATCCACACATCCGCCGCAACCGTGGCGGTGCTGCCGGAAGCTGAGGACGTAGACGTTGATATCAACGAAAGCGACCTGCGCATCGACACCTACCGCGCTTCGGGCGCAGGCGGCCAGCATGTCAACAAGACCGACAGCGCGGTGCGCATCACACACATCCCGACCGGCACGGTGGTGGCGATGCAGGAGGAGAAATCCCAGCACAAGAACAAGGCCAAGGCGATGAAGTTGCTGAAGTCGCGTATCCTCGACAATGAGCGCGCCAAGGCCGACGCCGCCCGCGCCAGCGAACGCAAGGGACTGGTCGGCAGCGGCGACCGCAGCGAGCGCATCCGCACCTATAACTTCCCGCAAGGCCGCGTAACCGATCACCGCAGCAACCTGACGCCCTACAAGCTGGACCGCATCGTGACCGCAGACGAACTCGGCGATGTCATCGACGCGCTGGTGGCGCAGGATCAGGCCGACCGCCTGGCGGAGTTCGAAGCGGCCGACACATGACACCTGACACACTGGTATCGACCGGCGCCGCGCGTCTTGCAGCGGCCGGGATCGACAAGGCGCGCGCCGAAGCGCGGCTGCTGCTGGCCCACGCCATGGGCGTGGCGCGTGATGCCACCTTGACCGCGTCCGAAATTCCGCCGGATCAGGCAGAAGCCTATGAACGCGCGCTTGTCCGCCGCGAAGCGCGCGAACCTTTCGCTTACATCACCGGGCACAAGGAGTTCTGGAGCCTGCCGTTCGCCGTGGGCTCCGGCGTGCTGGTGCCGCGCCCGGAAACCGAAACTCTGATCGAACAGGCGCTGGACTTCTACCCGGGTCATCCGCACGGGCTGGCCATCGCCGATCTGGGCACCGGCTCCGGCTGCCTGCTGGTTTCGGCGTTGCGCGAATTTCCCGCCTCGCTGGGGCTGGGCCTGGACGCCTCGCGCGAGGCCCTGAAATGGGCCACCCGCAATGGCATGGCCTACAGCCTGTCCGCCCGGGCCGAGATGCGGCTGGACCATTGGGACGCCGCGCCCGCCGAAGCCTTCGACATCGTGTTCTGCAACCCGCCCTATATCCCCTCCGCCGATATCCCGGGGCTGGAGCCGGAAGTGTCCCGATATGAACCATTGGGCGCGCTGGACGGGGGCCCCGACGGGCTGGCGGCCTATCGCGCCCTGGGCCCGGTCCTGGCCCGGACCCTGAAGCCGGGTGGCCACGCCTTTCTGGAGCTCGGCATAGGGCAGGCGGACCACATGGAGCCCATGTTCCGGCCGCATGGCCTTGAAATCCGCCGGATCGCGCCCGATCTGGCGGGGATACCGCGTTGCCTGGTCCTTGGACGGCCCTGACAAAGGCCTTGGAAAGACCAGCCCGATCCGGTAATTTGCGAGTCTGTTGAGGGTCGAAAGACCCGCCGCGCTCCTGATGAGCGCTGGGGCATTGTCCAGGTCGCGGAAGGCGTGGCCGGGCGGGGACCGACAAAGCGAACCATAAAGCTGCGACCGGACCATTCGCGTGCGCGAGTCCGGGGCGCAAGGAACCGATGACGAATTCTGGCAAACTGAGGACGGGGCTAAAGTGAAACGCTCACGCAGAGGCGGCCGCAGGCCGCAACATGGTGGTAACGGCGGCGGCGGCGGCAACAGCGGCGGCGGCGGCTTCAACCCCAACCGCACCTACGACTCTTCCGGTCCCGAAGTGAAAATTCGCGGCTCGGCCAGCCACGTTTACGAGAAATATCTGCAACTGGCGCGCGACGCCAATTCCGCGGGTGACCGGGTGACGGCAGAGAACTATCTCCAGCACGCCGAGCATTATTACCGCATCATGGCCGCGGCCGCCGCGCAGCAGGCGCAGTATCAGGCCCAGCAGGCCGCCAACAATCCGAACGGCCAGCAGCAGCCCCGCCCCCCGGGCCAGGGTGAGCAGCCGCAGATGCAGCCCCAGCAGGGCAGCGCGCCCTCCTTCTCCCTCAACGATTCCATGGAAGAAGAGGGCGAGGAAGCGGAAGCTTCCTGACCTCTTGCGGTAGCCGGAACCCGCTCCCATATCTGTCCTGAACGGCGCTCGTTGAGAGGCCGTATCTCAATAGCCTGCGCCCAATCCGGGGCAGGTGGGAGGCAGTATGGACATCGAGAAATTTACCGAGCGGTCGCGCGGATTCATTCAGTCGGCGCAAAGCCTGGCGCTGCGCGAAGGCAATCAGCAATTCACCCCCGAACATCTTCTGAAGGTTCTCATCGACGATGAGGAGGGCCTCGCCGCGCGCCTGATCAATGCGTCGGGCGGCAATGATGCCGCCGTGCGCAAAGGTGTCGAACAGGCGCTCGCCAAGCTGCCGAAAGTGCAGGGCGGCTCCGGCCAAGTCTATCTCGCGCAGGAAACCGCGCGGCTTCTCGACAATGCGGAACAGACCGCCAAGAAAGCGGGCGACAGCTTTGTCACCGCAGAATACATGCTTCTCGCGCTGGTGCTGGCGAACGGCACCGACAGCGCGCGCATTCTGAAGGACGCGGGCGTCACGGCCCAGGGCATGAACAAGGCTATTACCGACCTGCGCAAGGGCCGCACTGCCGACAGCGCCACGGCGGAAAACGCGTATGACGCGTTGAAGAAATATGCGCGCGATCTCACCGAACTGGCACGCACCGGCAAGCTCGATCCCGTCATCGGCCGCGACGAGGAAATCCGCCGCACCATCCAGGTCCTGGCCCGCCGCACCAAGAACAATCCGGTATTGATCGGCGAACCCGGCGTGGGCAAGACCGCGATCATCGAAGGTCTGGCCCTGCGCATCATCAATGGCGATGTGCCCGAAAGTCTGCGCGACAAGAAGCTGATGGCGCTGGATATGGGTTCGCTGATCGCGGGCGCCAAATTCCGCGGCGAGGTCGAGGAGCGGCTGAAATCCGTCCTGAACGACGTCACCTCCGCCAATGGCGACATCCTCCTGCTCATCGACGAGATGCACACCCTGGTCCGCGCCGGCACGGCAGATGGCGCGATGGATGCGTCCAACCTGCTCAAGCCCGCCCTGGCGCGCGGCGAGCTTCACTGCATCGGCGCGACGACGCTGGATGAGTACCGCAAATATGTCGAAAAGGACGCCGCTCTGGCGCGGCGCTTCCAGGCCGTGTTCGTGGGCGAACCGACGGTGGAGGACACCATCTCCATCCTGCGCGGCCTGAAGGAGAAGTACGAACTGCATCACGGCGTGCGGATTACCGATTCCGCCATCGTGGCGGCGGCGACGCTGTCCAACCGCTACATCACCGACCGTTTCCTCCCGGACAAGGCCATCGACCTGATGGATGAGGCGGGCTCGCGCCTTCGCATGCAGATCGACTCCAAGCCGGAAGCGCTGGATGAACTGGACCGCCGCATCATGCAGCTCAAGATCGAGCGCGAGGCGCTGAAGCGGGAAACCGACAAGGCGTCGAAGGACCGGCTTGAGGCGCTGGAAAAGGAACTCGGCGACCTGGAGGAGAAATCCTCTGTCCTCACCGCCAAATGGCAGGAGGAGAAAAAGTCGGTCGCCGATGTCCAGAGCCTGAAGGAAAAACTGGATGCGGCGCGCCAGGATGTCGAGATCGCGCAGCGCAAGGGTGACTTCGCGCGCGCGGGCGAACTGACCTATGGCG
>JAFIHO010000300.1 GCA_017849395.1 Hyphomicrobiales bacterium | reverse complement strand
CCGGTCTGTTTGCTGAAGCCCGAATGCTCGTAATCCGTGACCAGCATGTTCGATTTCGTGAGATCGAAGACCGCGGCGGTGAAGAGCGACGAGGTACCCGGCGGCTGGTACTTCACGCCGGCTTCATATTGTTCGCCATGCGTGGGTTTGAAGGCCGCGCCCGTATAATCGACATCGTAGCTTTCCTGCAGGAACGACTCGGCATAGCTCGCATAGGGCGAAATGCCGCTGTCGAACTTGTAGAGCAATCCGGCATTCCAGGTGACGTCGTGATCCTCGGCATTGGTCTCGCCGCCATATTCCGCATAGGCGGTGAGGCCGTCGGGTGACACTGTTACGCCGTCAAAGCCCACCAGCGAGGTGATCACATGCACATTGCCCGTCACCGGATCGATATCGACCAGCCCGCTATAGGATGACGACAGCAGGTGGCCTGTCACCGGATTGGCCCACAGGCCCAGATACGGCGTGACCGGCGTGTTCAGGACAAGCGGTGTGAGCGCAAGAGTGGTGGGATTGACCTCGTAGAATGTGCCGCCGAAACCCGGCGAGAAATAGGTCTTGCCGTTCGCCGTCGCCACCTCATACGGGCTGCCGGACCAGGACGATGACACTTTGGTTGTTATGGTGGCGTAGGTCTGCCCATCGATGTTGGGCATGATGTAAAGCTCGTTGCGGGCATAACCGGTGGCGATGACCGTGCCGTTGGCAGTGGTGGTCACGCCGAGCGCGCCATAATAGACGTTCGGATCGCTGTAGAAGGTCGAAAGCGTGAAGCCGTTGGCGATGCCGGCGGCGGTAAGGGTCAACGTGGCATGCGCCGGCCCGGCAGCCACGCTGATTGCCGCAACGGCGAACAAAACAGCCGAATGGAATTTCCGCATGGTTGGCTCCTCCAAGCGTGCAGACGTTGCACGATCATCCGAAGAGCATGAAAGCAAACAGTGTGCCATAATAGGAAAGGCCGAGATTCCGGCCATTTTTTATTTTATCGATATTTGCGCTGTAAACGCGTTTTACAGTTATGCGTATAATTCTTATTTTCTATTCTAAATAATACTTTAGATAACCTGCGATCATCAGTATTGATTGCAACAGACGCTGCGCCGCAGCGTCGCCAAAGCCCTCAACCCAGATTCTGCACCTGGCTCGACGCCAGCATCAGCTTGGCGATGGAAAGATCGCCGGAGCCTTCCATCGCGGCCAGGAAATCCCGCGTGCGGGTCAGGGCCGCGTCGTGGCTGGCGGCCCAACGGTCCACGGCATCGCCATTCTGCATTTCCCCGCGCGTCAGCAGGCGGTCCGCGATACCGCGCTGGGTGGCCGACAAATCGTCCAGCAGGCGCCGCAGCGCCAGCCGGTCCCAATGGTCCGGCAGCTTCAGCTTGTTCGCCATCATGCGCAGCCGGTCCAGCCCAAGCTTTTCGCCCAGCGCGAAATAAAGTTCGGCCGCCGCGCCGGGTTTCGCACCGGCTTTTTGCGCCAGCAAAGTGACGTCCGGCGCGGCCGCCAGATGCGGCAGCAGCGCCAGATCCGCCGCCAGTTCCTCCGGCATCTTCGCCAGGCCGAATTCGGTCATGCGCGCCTTGTCCTCATCGGTGAGGGGCAGCACGGCACGCAGCGCTTCCACGCCCGCCCGGTGCAGCGCGATGGTCTCCGCGATGCCTGTATCTGCATCGTGATGGGCCAGGAACCAGGGCGTCACCTTGCGCAGATGTTCCGCTACTTCCCCATAGGCGTGGATCTGCGCGGCGGCCTCGACCTTTCCATCCAGCGCGTCGAGCCGCGTCTTGAGCGCCGACAGGCCGAATGCGCCGTCCGCGATCACAAAGGCGCGCGCCACCTGGGCGCTGGATGCGCCGGACAATTCGCGCATCCGAAGCACGAACAGCGGCCCCGCAAGGTTGACGATACGATTGGCAAGGACGGTGGAGACGATCTCGTCCTTAAGCCGGTGCTGCTCCGGTTCCCGCGGAAAGGCCTCGACGGCCTGTTTGGGAAAATAACCCGTCAGCGCCGAGGCGAAGGCCGGATCGCGCGCCAGCGGACTGGTGGCGATCTGCGCGTCCAGATCCAGCTTGGCATAGGCCAGCAGCACCGCCAGCTCCGGGCGGGTCAGGCCCTTACCGTCATGGGCCAGGCTTTTCATCGCGGCATCCGCGGGCAGGAATTCCACCGCACGATCAAGTTTTCCGCGCGCTTCCAGGTCGCGGATGAAACGTCCCGCCGCGTCGATGTCGCGCGGCGCGGAAGCTTCGGCCACCGACAGGGCCAGCGTCTGATCGTAATTGTCGGCCAGCACCAGCCGGGCGACGTCATCCGTCATGGCGGCGAGCAATGTGTTGCGCGCCTCCTCCGTCAGTTCGCCGCGCCGCTGCGGGCCCGATAGCAGGATTTTCAGATTCACTTCGTGGTCCGACGTGTCCACGCCCGCCGAATTGTCCACCGCGTCGGTGTCGATGCGTCCGCCCAGCCGCGCATATTCGATGCGGCCCAACTGCGTGACGCCCAGATTGGCGCCTTCGCCGACCACCTTGGCCCGCACTTCGTTGCCGTTCACGCGCAACGCGTCGTTGGCGCGGTCGCCCGCTTCGGCATGGGATTGGCTGCTGGCCTTGATGTAGGTGCCGATGCCGCCGAACCATAAAAGGTCGGTCTGCGCCTTCAACAGCGCGTTGATCAGTGCGGCAGGCGCAAGCACCGTCTTGTCGGTTCCGATCAGCGCTTGCACCTCCGGCGTCAGCGCAATCTCCTTCAGCGAACGCGCGAATACGCTGCCGCCCTTGCCGATCAGGCTCTTGTCGTAATCGTCCCAGCTCGAGCGGGGCAGGTTGAACAGGCGCTCGCGTTCCTTGAAGCCGGTTTGCGCGTCCGCATTGGGGTCCAGGAAGATATGGCGATGGTCGAACGCCGCCACCAGCCTTATGTGCCGCGACAGCAGCATGCCGTTGCCGAACACATCGCCCGACATGTCGCCCACGCCGATCACGGTGAAATCGGTGGTCTGGATGTCGATTCCCATCTCGCGGAAATGGCGCTTGATGGCTTCCCAGGCTCCGCGCGCGGTGATGCCCATCTTCTTGTGATCGTAACCGGCGCTGCCGCCGCTGGCGAAGGCGTCGCCCAGCCAGAAACCGCGCGAGGTCGCGATGCCATTGGCGGTATCCGAGAAGGTGGCGGTGCCCTTGTCGGCGGCGACCACCAGATAGGGATCGTCGCCATCCGGCCGCAGCACCGATGGCGGCGGCACGATCCTGCCATCGGTGTCGAGATTGTCGGTAACGTCCAACAATGCGTTGATGAAGGTCTTGTATGCGGCGATGCCGATGGCCCCGGCCTGCTCGCGCGTGGGATTGGCGGGCATGGTCTTGGGGAAGAAACCGCCCTTCGCGCCCACCGGCACGATTACCGCATTCTTCACCTGCTGCGCCTTCACCAGGCCCAGTATCTCGGTGCGGAAATCCTCGCGCCGGTCGGACCAGCGGATGCCGCCGCGCGCGATGGGACCAAAGCGCAGATGCACGCCTTCCACCGCGGGCGCATAGACGAAAATCTCGCGCCAGGGGCGCGGCGCAGGCAATTCGTCCAGCTTGCCGCTGTCGAACTTGATGGCGATGGCAGCCTTGTATCCGCCATCTGCGCCGGCCTGATAATAGTTGGTGCGCAGGCTGGCTTCGATGGCGTTGCGGAAGCGCCGGATGATGCGGTCGTCATCCAGCGACGGCACGTCGCGCAGCGCCTTCTCGATCTGGTTCGAGACATCCGCCACCAGACTGTCGCGTTCGCCGCCGGATTTGGGATCGTGGCGTGTCTGGAACAGCGCGACCAGCAACGCGGCAATGTCGGGATTCTTCGCCAGCGCCTGTTCCATATAGTCCTGGCTGAAAGGGATGGCCGCCTGGCGCAGATATTTCGCCAGCGCGCGCAGGATGGCGACATCGCGCCAGGCCAGGCCCGCGCCCGTCACCAGCCGGTTGAAGCCGTCGCTCTCTGCGTCGCCGCGCTGCACCGCATGGAAGGCGTCTTCCAGCTTCTCGCGTATCGTCTCCAGATCGGCGGCGCGGCCGTCGGCGCGCTCCATCACAAAGTCCAGGATGGCGGCCTCCTGGCGCACGCCGCCGTCGCGGTCGAAGGAAACCGGATAGGAATTCTGCGCGATGACCTTCAGGCCCAGATTCTCGAACACCGGCAGCGCCGCCGAAAGCGGCAGCACATCGCCCAGCACATACAATTTCAGCCGCAGCGTCGCATGCGCGTCGTTCGGCTTGCGCCAGGCGCGGGCGCGCAGCTTCAGATCCGCGGCCTCCACCAGGGATTCCAGCACGCCCAGATCCTGCACGGCGTCGCGCGCGGAAAAGGCATCGCGATAGCCCGGCGCGAAATCCGCCATGCGGGTTTCCAGGCGGCGCTGGCCTTCGGTCGCGCCATGCACGGCATTGAGCGCGGCGGCAAAGGCATCGTCCCAGGTTTCCAGCGCGGCGGCGATATCGCGTTCCAGCGCGGCGATGTCCACCGGCGGCAGCGGCGCATCGTTGCGGCCGATGATGTAGTGCAGCCGCACCAGCGGGCTGTCGTCCACGCCAACGCTGAAAGCGGACATGCGTCCGTTCAAAGCATCGGCCAGCAGGGCATGGATATACTGGCGTGCATGATCGTTCATGCGGTTGCGCGGCGCCAGAAGGATGGCGGACACGAAACGGTCGAAACGGTCGAAGCGCAGGAACAGCTTCAGCCTTGGCAGGCCGGTCTGGTGCAGGATGCCCAGCGCGATGTCATGCAATTCGTCTTCCGACACCTGGAAAAGTTCGTCGCGCGGGAACGTATCCAGGATATGCGCCAGCGCCTTGCCGTCATGGCTGGCGGGCGCAAAGCCCGTCCGCTCGATCACGCTGTCGATCTTCCGGCGCAGCAGCGGAATGGTGCGCGGCTGGGCGCTATAGGCGCTGGAGGTAAACAGGCCGACGAAGCGGCGCTCGCCGTTGAATTTGCCCTCGGCGTCATAGGTCTTGATGCCGATATAATCCATATGGGCGCGTCGATGCACCGTGCTGCGGCCGATGGATTTGGTGACGATCAGGGCCGACGGCTCCTCCAGATAGGCGCGCACATCGGCGGTCAGGTCGGTGCGCGCGGGGCCGCGCCAGATGACGCGCAAATTCTCGTCCGACAGGACGCCCAGCCCGCTGCCGGACACCGGCTCCAGCCTTCCATGCGCGCCGCCGGCCGTCAGCGTGTAGTCGCGTGCGCCCAGGAAGGTGAAATGATCCGCCGCCAGCCAGTCCAGAAAGGCGATCTCCTCTTCCGCCGCAGGCCCGCGCGATTGCGCCAGCGCGCCGCGCGCCAGCGCCAGACGCCGCAGCATGGCGCGCCAGTCACGCACCGCCAGACGGCCCTGCTCGCAGGCCTCGCGCACCAGGCCGGTCAGCCGGTCCCGCGCGCCATCACCCGTGAGCGTGTCGCACACCAGGGCGACAATGCTGGTGCGGATCGCGCCCACATTGACGATGGGATGAAATACGGCGCGGATGCGCGCTCCCGCCTCCATTGCCGCCAGCAGGACGGAATCGAACAGAAAGGGCCGGTCGTCATTGACCGCGACCAGCACGGTCTCATGGCTTGCGGCATCGTCCAACAGGATCACGCGGATCTCGTCGCGGCGATGCGCGACCGCTTCGTCATAGAGCGCGTGGGCAAGCGCGGCGAGGCGCTCGGGCGAGGCGCGCAACACATCGTCCGGCACCGCGCCCGCATACAGCGCATCGAAGAAGGCCTGGGTTTCCGCACTGTCGATCCGTGCGCGCGCCTGTTCGATGCGGGCGGCGGCGTCGCGGGCTTTTTCACCGTCCGAAGAGCGGATCGCGGATTGTTCGGTCATGCACCGATTTTATGCGGGGAAACGGTGTCGAAAAAAAGAAGCGCCGGCGGCAGGGTTTTGCCGCATCGCATCACGCCGCGTGGGGCAGCTTCATCTCCGGCCGGGCGCGTCCCTGCGCCCAGGCTGTCGCGATCACCGCGAGGCCTGCCGTGAGAATGAGGGCGGCGGCAATCGTCCCGCCGGGCCCGTGGCGGAGCAGGCAGGCCATGGCGGCAAGGATGCAGGCGGGCGCGGTGAAGTTGGCGATGCCCATTTCGTCCCGCAGAACCAGCGCCAGCAGCACGGACGGGATCAGGGCGAAGGCAACGGCCAGGACCGCGCCATTGCCGGAGGGCAGGGCGATGAAGGCGCCCGCGCCCCAGGCGAAGCCGGTATAGAGCAGCGCGGCGCGCAGGTCGGCGGCGGCATCCTGGGGCCGGATGCGGCGAAACGGGGCGCGCGCCGGACCACGGATGTAAGGGACAGTCATGGCCACGACACCGGCCAGCACCAGCACGCTCCAGGCGAAATTGCCCGCAAGGGTGCCGCCGCCCAGAAGGAGCGTCACCGCTCCCCCCAGCATCAAGAGGCAAGCGGCGTGCGCGGAATGGCCGACAAAGCCGATCAGGCGCAGGTTCTCCGCTGCCTCGTCATGCAATGCGGGCAATCGCGCCAGATAATCGTGGGGGATGTGACTTCGGCTCGCGGAAGGCGGGACCGGAACGGGCCGCTGCGCGTTGGAAGGATTCTCGCTGTCAGTGAGCGCCATGTCATGCCCCCTTTTTATTTTCGGAGCAGCCTCAGGCTCGGCTCGCAAGATTAAGAATGTCTTAATGGGTAGCGATACTATGATTCGCATAGCCGTGACAGTTTCGAGACCGGTACTCTCCCGATGACATTGGTTCGTCCGATCGCGGTTCCTGCGGTCACCATTTTCGACCTCGAATTCACGGCCTGGGAAGGTTCCATGGCCAGCCATTGGCTGCGCCCCGGCGAATTCAAGGAAGTGGTCCAGATCGGCGCGGTCCGGGTGGCGGCCGACACATTCGAGACGCTGGCGGAGTTCGAGTTGCTGGTGCGTCCGCGCATCAATCCGGTCCTGTCGCCCTATTTCGAGAAGTTGACAGGAATCACAAGTGAAGAAGCCGTGCTGCGCGGCATGGACTTCGCGCTGGCCTATGACCGCTTCCTGGATTTTGCGGAAGGCACACCAATATGTGCCTTCGGCCATGACGAATGTGTGCTGGAAGACAATCTGCGGCTCTATGGCATCACCGGCGCGCGGCCCCTGCCGGTATTTCGCGACCTGCGCCGCTGGTTCGCCGCCAACGATGTCGATCCGCGCGGCCTTTATTCCTGCGATATCGGCCCCGCGTTGGGTGTGCCGTTCCAGGGCCGCGTCCACAATGCGCTGGACGATGCGCGATCTCTCGCCGCAGGGATGGAAGTACTGGCCGGACGGGGTGCTATTCTCGCGACATGAATGATTCCAGCGAAGCCGACCGGCTGATTGCCCTTCTCGATCTCGCGCCGCACCCCGAAGGCGGACATTACCGGCAGACCTTCCGCGATTTGTCCGGCGGCGGGGCGCGCGGCCATTCCACCGTGATCTATTTCCTGCTGAAGGCGGGCGAGGTGTCGCAATGGCACAAGGTCGATGCGGCGGAGACCTGGCACCATTATCGCGGCGCTCCCATCGAACTGAAGATCGGGCGCGAACTGCATTTGCTGGGCCCCGCGCTGGAGAAGGGCGAGCGGCCCCAGGCCGTGGTGCCGCCCGGGATGTGGCAGACCGCGCGCAGCCTGGGCGACTATTCGCTGGTGGGCTGCACGGTCGCACCGGGCTTCGAGTTCACCAGCTTCGAACTGGCGCCGCCGGGTTTCGAGCCGTGAGAACGCCCGCCTAACGGGCTGCGACGCCCTACTTCTTCGCCGCCAGCCTGTCGTTCAGGATCTGCCCCAGCGCCTCGGGGGTCCATTCGCTGGCGAAAGGCGGCTGCTGCAATTCGCCATCCACCAGGATCGATGGCGTGCTGTGGATGTTGTAGCGGGTGGATGCTTCCATCGCGACCTTGTTGATGCGGTCCTCCTCGCTGGTGGCGGCGATGCAGGCTTCGGCCTTGGCATTGTCCATGCCCGCCATGTTGGCCATGGCCAGAAGTCCGCCCTTCACATCCTGAACGCCATACTCGATGTCCCATTTCGGCTGGTTGCGGAACAGGATGTCGATGAAGTCGAAATATTTTTCCTTCGGCATGCAGGTGGCGAGCTTTTCCGCCGCGACATCGGAGGAATGCAGCGGATAGACCCGGAAGACATAGAAGACCTTTCCGGTGTCGATGAAATCCTTCCGGATCTGCGGCATCACATTCTCGTTGAAACGTGCGCAATGCGGGCAGACCGGGGCGGCATATCCGCTCAGCACCACCTTGGCCTTGGGACCCCCCCAGGTGTGATCGGATGCGGCGATCTCAAAACTTGGGCCGCCGGTCGCGGTGGTGCCGGACAGGGCTGGCTCCGACGGCTTGAACACATGCCAGGCCGCGGCGCCGAGGCCGATGAGCAGCACCGCGCAGAGCGCGATGAGGATTTGCTTGCGCGACACGAAGAACCCCGCTGTTTCTCCCCGAAACGCGGCTCCCCCGCGTTCCCCTGACGGGGAATGTGGCAGAGATCAGGGGGCGGTTACAACTTGCTTACTGGATGACCTGCGCGGGCAGCATCGACAGGGTGGCGGAGCCGACATCGCCGAAGAAGCCGGGAATGGCCAATGTGGGACGGCGCTCGTCGACAACGCTCTTGCCATTGGCGCTGATGCGCCAGCGGCGGGCCTTCAGTTCGGCCCAGGTCGCGTTGGTCAGGCAGATGGTCGGCCCGTTGTTGGGCAGGTGCCAGCCATTGGGAATCGCCACGGGGGTCCGGCAGGTCACAGCCTCTGCGGGACCTTCCTGCCCGGTGGGATTGGCCACGGTCTCGCGCTCGAACGTGCTCTTGCCGTCCGCCGACAAATCTCTGCCGCTGTTGGTCAGGCGGGCCCATATGCTGTTGCGCACGCAGGATTTGGGGCCCATGCCGCCGCCCGGCAGCGGCTGGGGCGCGCGGCAGACAATGGCGTCGGGATCGCCCACGCCGCTGGGCGTATAGGGCGTTCCGGCCTGGCTGGCCGCGGCATCGCTATAGACATCCGCCAAGGCGGCGCTGGAAAAGCCAAGCGCGGCGGCGAAAGATGCAGCGGCGATGAAAGAAGCGGTGGTTGCGGTTCGCATGGTGTTTATCCTCTGCGCAGGCCAGATTATTTTATGCCCGCTGCGCAGGGCGGGCAAGCCGGGAACCGCCAGTTAAAATACGGCTTTTCCGTGTTCTGTCGACGAGACGCGGGTCAGTCGGGAATCTGCACCTGCAACAATTTTCCCAGCGCATGCGCGATGGCGTGGGACGAGGCGCGGCCTTCATAGCTTTCGTCCGGGACGAAACTGACCAGCAGGCTGCGGCCCGCGATAATGACGGTGGGCTTGGCGCCTTCGGCAATCTTCACCGTGTCGATGCGCTGGGTCAGCGCCTTCTTGGCAGCAGGCTGGGCGATGAAACGCTCGATGCCCCGGACCGTGTTGGTCAGGGTGTCGAATGCCATCGCCCGTGTCGCGCCATCGGCGTTCATCACGCTGGGGTCGGCCTGGAAATGCAGGTTGATATTCTGCGAATAGCTCAGATGACGTGTTTCATCCTGCAAGGCTCCGGCCAGATCGGCGGCGGAGACCGGCGTCAGCGCGGGGACCGGCGCATCGCCCTGGCGCGTGGCAGGCGCGCCGCCGGGCACATCCTGGGTGTACAGTGTCAGCCCGCCCCACACCGACACGCGCAGCGCCATCGCGCCGGTATCGTATTTCAGCAGCTTTGCGCCCAGCGAACCGCGATCCACCGACAGCACGAAATTCTCCTGCGTGCCGACAAAGCACAGCAGATATTTGTCGCCAAACGGCTCCAGCGTGAACTGCCGGCCGCTGACCGCGCCGGAGGAGTCGGTGACATAGGTACCAGCCGCGATGCCGCCGACGCGTTCGGCGGACAGCCGCGCGGCCATGGGGTCGTCCGCCTGGGCCTTGCCGGCAAAGGCCAGCAGGACAGCAAGCAGAAGCAATGTGAATTTCAATTTCACGGCCATGCTCTTTTACGGGCGCTTGTGTTTTTTCGCCCTGGCTTCCCGGTCCTGCCCCCGGAAAACCCCCTCAGCCCGGATCGTGGCGCGGCAATGGGGCAATTTTATGGGGGGAGCCGCCCCGGCTCGGCAAGGGGCCGTGCGTCCGTGGGATGGTCTGCGGCGTCTTCCCGGCTTTATTTCGCGGGCAAACCGCACTAAACCCGCCCTGTTCCCACAATCTGGAAGGCGCTCCCCGATGCCGAGCATGGACAGTTTCAAATGCCGCAAGACTTTGAAGGTCGGCAGCAAATCCTACGTCTATTTCAGCCTGACGGCGGCGGAGAAGAACGGGCTGAAGGGCATCAGCCGGCTGCCCTATTCCATGCGGGTGCTGCTGGAGAATCTGCTGCGGCATGAGGACGGCCAGACCGTGACCGCCGACGACAGCAAGGCGGTGCTGGCCTGGCTGAAGAAAAAGACCTCCGACCGGGAGATCGCCTTCCGCCCGGCGCGGGTGCTGATGCAGGACCTGACCGGCGTGCCCGCCGTGGTGGACCTGGCCGCCATGCGCGACGCGATGAAGAATCTGGG
>JAFIHO010000299.1 GCA_017849395.1 Hyphomicrobiales bacterium | reverse complement strand
TTCAGGGTGGTGGCGCGCAGCGGGATGTAGCAGTTCGACTGTTTGGTATCGGCATTGTAGATGCCGCTCCACGGCTTCACGGGCATCGGCTCGTGCCAGCGCAGTTCGCGCACCGGCGGGGCGGCGAAGGGAATGCCGAGATAGGCCTTGACGCCGCCAGGCAGCACTGTGCCCGCCAGTTTTCCGCTTTCGATGGTGACGGGATCGCCGGGAATTGGATTCATCACACCGGCCTGCGCTACCGGCGCCGAGAGCAGCGCGACCGTGAGTGCAGTGCAGCATAATTTCCAGATATTCATGGCGTTCTCCGTTGATGCGCGATGCTAGGGCGGGTGCGCGGGAATCGTCAATTTCACCGATTGCGCGAGACACGCCGCGCGCTAGACTTCCACAATAAGACGGGGGGAACGAATGGCTTTGCGCTTCGGCCTTGCTGTGTCCTGTGTCCTGACGGCGTTTTCAACCGCATCCTTCGGCCAATCCTTCACCGGCGCGACCGCGAATTTCGCGCCGGGCGATCCGGCGGGGCAATGGACGCGCCAGGCGCGCGATTATGCCAATACGCGCTACAGCCCCCTTACCCAGATCAACAAGCAGAATGTGGCGCGGCTGCGCGTGGCTTGGACCTTCTCGGACGGCCAGATGTATGGCCATGAAGGCGCGCCGCTGGTGGTGGGCGACACCATGTATCTGGTCACGCCCTTTCCCAACATCGCCTATGCGCTGGACCTGTCCAAACCGGGCGCGCCGATCAAATGGGTGTATCAGCCCAATCCCGATCCGCGCGCGATCGGCGAAGCCTGTTGCGACAAGGTTCTGCGCGGCTGGGCCTTTGCCGATGGCAAGCTGATTTACAATCTGCTGGACGACAACACCATCGCGCTGGATGCGATAACCGGCAAGGAAGTGTGGCGCGTCAAGCTGGACGACGTGACCAAGGGGCCGACCCTGACGCAGGCGGCCTTTGTCGTCGGCAACAAGGTCTATGTCGGATCGAGCGGCGGCGAACTGGGCACCAATGGCTGGTTCCAGGCGCTGGATATCAAGGACGGCCACACGGTTTGGAAGGCGCTGACCAACGGCCCCGATGCGGGGATGCTGATCGGATCGGACTTCAAGCCCTTCTATTCCTGGATGATCGGCAAGGATCTGGGCGAGACGACCTGGCCCAAGGATATGTGGAAACAGGGTGCATCCGCGCCCTGGGGGTTTGTGTCCTATGATCCCGATCTCAATCTTGTCTATTACGGCACGTCCAATCCGGGACCGCGGACACCGTCGCAGCGACCGGGCCTGAATTTGTGGAGTTCGGCGGTGTTCGCGCGGGATGCCGATACCGGCGCGGCGAAATGGGCCTATCAGTTCACGCCGCATGACGAATGGGACTATGACGGCATCAACGAGAATGTGCTGATCGAGATTCCCTGGAAGGGCGCGCGCCGCAAGGTGCTGGTGCATTTCAACCGCAACGGCTTCGCCTATACCATCGACCGCACCAATGGCGAGGTGCTGGTGGCCAATCCGTTCGGGCACCAGAACTGGGCGAAGGAAGTCGATCTGAAAACCGGCATGCCGGTGGTGAACGATTCCGCGCATCCAATCGTCGAGAAGAAGGTCGAGAATATCTGCCCGCCCGACATCGGGGTGAAGAACTGGAATCCTTCCGCCTTCTCGCCGCGCACGGGGCTTCTGTATGCGGGCATCTTCAATTCCTGTATGGACCTGACCAATCACATCGTTCAGTACATTCCCGGCGCGCCTTATGACGGCATGGAAATGCAGCGCCACGCCGGGCCGGGCGGTCATTGGGGCGAGTTCATCGCCTGGGACCCGGTGGCGGGCAAACGCATCTGGTCGCTGAAGGAAGACATGATGACCTGGAGCGGCGTGGTGGTGACCGGCTCCGACCTTGTCTTTTATGGCACGCTGGATGGCTGGTTCCGCGCCGTGGATGCGCGTAGCGGCAAGGTGTTGTGGTCGCAGAAACTGGGCTCGGCCATCATGAGCCAGCCCATGACCTATATCGGTCCCGACAAGCGGCAATATGTTGCCGTCTATACCGGCGTCGGCGGCGGCGCGGGCGTGAACCGGCGCGTCCCCGGATTCCCGCCCGGCGGCAACACGCTTTACGTCTTCTCGGTCGATGGGGCGGGAATCGGCGCAGGCACCAGCCAGCTTCGCACCCAGGCGAAAATGCCGGCGCCGGTTTCGGTGCCTCCGGCGGCGACGGCGCCTGCGCCCGCTGCGCCAGCGCATAATTGAACATGATCCGATTGGGGCTCGCGATTATCGCGTTGACCGGTTGGGCGGCTGCCGCGCTGGCGCAGGCGGCGTATGACGATGTGACCGCCGATACCGCCAATCCGATGGAGGGCAAGGCCGAGGCGGTGGATGCGGGCAAGCTGCTGTTCGGGAAAATGAACTGCGCGGGATGTCATGCCTATGATCTTACCGGGGGCATGGGGCCGGACCTGACCGATGGCTCCTGGCAATATGGCGGCAAGGCGGGAGAAATTTTCCGCACCATCGCGGGCGGCACGCCGCGCGGCATGCCGGTCTGGAAGGACAAGATGACGCCCGAGGAAATCTGGCAGATCGTGGCCTATATCCAGAGCCGCAAGGCGCAATAGCCAACCTGCGTTCCGCATCGGCAAACCCCGTGGTGGACAGGCCGCCACGGGTTGATTATCGAAAGTCCGTCCAATCGGGAGCGCTACCATGACGATCCGGCTGCTGACCCTTTTCCTGGTGCTGGCCTTCGCGCCGCCCGCGCTGGCCGCCTCGGTCTACACGACCCTTCCCGACGATCCGAAAGCGGTGCAGCTGACCGGCGCGAAGGGCGACGGCAAGACCGATGACAGCGCCGCGATCCAGGCTGCCATCGACAAGGCGGGCGCGGCCAATGAAGGCATCGTGTTCATTCCCGCCGGGCGCTATCGCATCACGCGCACCATCTATGTGTGGCCCGCGGTGCGGGTGATCGGCTGGGGCGCGACACGGCCGGTGTTCCTGCTGGCCGACAATACGCCGGGCTTCCAGAAGGGCATCGCCGACATGGTGATCTTCGCGGGCGCCAAGCCGGGGCCGCGCCGCCCCGGCTTTCGCGTGCCATTCCCGCCGCCCGGCAGCGTGCCCGCCAATCCCGATATCTTCGACGCCAATCCCGGCACCTTCTATTCGGCGATGAGCAACATCGATTTCGAGATCGGCAAGGGCAATGCGGGCGCGGTGGCGATCCGCTTTCATGGCGCGCAACATGATTTCCTGACCCATATGGATTTTCATATCGGCTCTGGCCTGGCGGGCCTGCATCAGGTCGCCAATGAGGCGGAGGATTTGCGCTTCTATGGCGGGCGTTATGGCATTCTGGCGGAGAAGCCTTCGCCTGCCTGGCAGTTCACGCTGATCGACTCGGTGTTCGAGGGCCAGCGCGAGGCGGCGATCCGCGAGCATGA
>JAFIHO010000298.1 GCA_017849395.1 Hyphomicrobiales bacterium | reverse complement strand
GAGGACCCCTACACAGGCGAAGAAGAACCGGAATTGGCGACGGGCAGCGCCAATCTGGACGAGGCCTGATTCCTTCGCTCCGCCATTGTCATCCCCGGCGAGCGCCGCATCGACAGATGCGCATGAGGGAAGGGGACCCAGGCATATCCGTCAAGCCGGTGCAGGGCGTTATGCTGCTTTTTCTGCAGATACCCGCTCAAGTCTAACCACCTGGGTCCCCTTCCCCTCGCATTGCTTTCGCAATGCTCGGCCGGGGATGACAAGTGGCACTTTAATCGCCTGTCACGGCGCGTTCGCGGCCGCCGCCATCTTGTCCACCGCCGCCTGGAAACGCACCCGCCGTCCCTCGCGCGCCTCGGTCTGCGCCTTGGCGTCGCCCACCGCCGCCTGGTTCCAGATCAGCGTGTAGACCAGCTTGGAATGCGTCGCGTCCACCGCCTCCACAGCCATGGTGCCGTGATAGAAGATCGGCGTGAAGGGCTGGGCATAGGTGTAGGAATGCGCCGTGCGGGCCACGACATTCTCGACAATCGTGCCGTTGATGGTGCGGATCGAACCCAGTTCGCCCTTGCCCTTGACGATCTCGCAGCTTTGCACGGCGAGGAATTTGGCGATGCCGCACCAGTCATTGCCGCCGATCCGCTCCCACGCCACATTCGCTGGCTTGTTGAGGTTGGCGCTGAAGGTCAGCGTCACCCAGTCGGCGGGCTGAGGCGTCTGCGCGCTGGCGGCGCTGGTGATTGCGGCCAGTGCTGCGGTAATGAATATGCGTTTCATGGTGTCCTCCCGTTGGCGATATTATTCCTGCGCTCTCATGCTTCGACAAGCTCAGCATGAGGAGTGTTTTTGGCCGGACTCCGCACCCATGCCTGAAGTCCTCATCCTGAGCTTGTCGAAGGATGAGGGCAGCCCAAATTACTCCGCTTCCAACTCCACCACCACCGCTTCGCCATTCTCCAGCGCGATGGCCAGTTCGCCCTTCCTGAGGGCCTTGGCATCCTTGCCGAACACCTCGGCGCGCCAGCCGGACAGCGCGGCCAGGCCCTCATCCTCGCCCGCCGCCAGCTTCTCGATATCCTCGGCATTGGCGATCAGGCGCGGCGCAACCCCCGCCGCCTCCGCCTTCAGCCTGAGCAGGGTCTTGAGCAAATCCACCACGGCGGGCGAGGGCTCCCGCCGGCGGCGCGGCGCATGGCCATTGGGCGCGCCTTCCGGCGGCGGCGCATCGGCGCCCGCCGCGATGGCCTCCATCAGCCCCTTGCCCAGTCTGGAATTGGCGAAGCCCTTGGGCACGGCCCGGATGCGTTCCAGCGCCTCCGGCGTCTCGGGCGGATGCGCGGCTATTTCGGTCAGCGCCTCATCCTTCAAAATCCGCCCGCGCGGGATGTCGCGCGCCTGCGCCTCCCGCTCGCGCCACGCGGCCAGCGCCGCCAGCACGGCCAGGAAGCGCTTGTTGCCCCCGCGCGGCTTCAGCCGCCGCCAGGCCTCCGCGGGATCGAGCCGGTACAGCGCCGGATCGCGCAGCGCCGCCGTCTCCTCCGCCACCCAGTTCGCGCGTCCGGTCTTTTCCAGCCGCGCCTTCATCCATTCATAGACGACGCGCAGATGCGTCACGTCCGCCAGCGCATATTCCAGTTGCCGCTTCGACAGTGGACGATGGCTCCAGTCGGTGAAGCGCGCCGACTTGTCGATCTCCACATGGGCGATCTTGCGCGCCAGCGTCTCGTACGACGCGGCATCGCCAAAGCCACACACCATCGCCGCGATCTGGGTGTCGAACAGCGGATAGGGCAGCACGCCGCCCTGCAGATAGAAGATTTCGATGTCCTGCCGCCCGGCGTGCAGCACCTTCACGATATCGGGCCGCTTCAGCAGGTCATAGAAGGGCGTCAGGTCCAGCCCCGGCGCGAGGGGATCGATGATCGCCTCCAGGTTCGGCCCCGCCGACTGGGGGGCCGCCACCTGGATCAGGCACAGCTTCGGATAATAGGTCTGGTCGCGCAGGAACTCTGTGTCGATGGCAAGATAGGGCGTCTGGGCAAGCTCGCCCAGAAAGGCCGCCAAATCCTCATTGGTCTCAACTATCCGCATGGGCTGGTGATAGCGGATTCGGGCCGCCCCTGCGCGGATAATTGCGGCTGGTCATCGGACGGAAAGGCCCACCGTTTTGCCCTCGAACCCGCCCGCGTCGAAATAGCGCGTTTCGCCCACGGCTTCCTCGTTCACATAGGTCCGCACCCCGCCCGGTCCCGGCGCGGAGGTGATGGTGCGCTTGGTCACGGTAACCTCGGCCCCGCCCATCAGCGCCTCGCTGATGACCCGGCCCTTCAGCTTGCCCTTGGCGGGCAGGGGAATGCCCGCGATATGGGCCATGGTCTGGGCGATATCGGCGTTGGAGACCGGCGCCGGATCGGCATAGCCCGATTTGAAGTCCGGTCCGATGGCGGCCATGAAATTGCGGGTCTCCGCCCGGCTGAAGCCGCCATGGCTGCCCTGGCCGGTAGCCTGGGCCGCGTCGCCCAGGCTGACCGTGCATTGCAGTGTCGCCTCCCCGCAATCGCCCTGCCGCATATACGACCGGAAATTCACATAGATGCTGGGAACCGGCGTGATGGCCGAACCGATCAGGTTCACCGCGCTCATCGGCAGGGTGCCGGGAAACTTGCCCAGGCTGTCATTGACGAACACGCCGCTCACATAATCCTGGGTCATCAGGAAGCGCACGATGCTGCGCGCATTCTTCTTCGTGTCCGCGCCTTTCAGATAGATCAGGTCCGATCCGCCATTGGCGGTCACCACGACATCGGGATTCTGCGGGTCCTTGCCCATCACGCCCGCGCCATTGCCCACCCACACGCCGGCCTTCGCGTCCGCCAGCGCATAGCCCTTGGACGGATCGTAGAGCGGCAGGTTCAGTGCGCTCGCGATATCGGCGGCGAGGAAGCCGTTGACGGTGGTACCGTTCTTCGCCGTGGGACTGGTCGCGCTCTCATGTGTGGAGGTGATGAAGCCGTGATCGGCGGTGAGGAAAATATCGGTACTGTCCTCCAGCCCCTGCTTCTTCAGCGCGTCGCGCAACAGTCCCAGCATGGTATCGGCATTGCGCACCGCGGCCTTCACGCTCGGTCCGTTGATGCCCGGATCATGCTCGCCCATGCTGTCCTTGGCATTGTGCTGGGTCAGGTCGGGATCGCGGCACCAATAGAGCAGCACGAAAGGCTTTCCGCTTTCCTTGAAGTGCGGCAGCACGATGCGCGTGGTCGCCTTCATCAGATAGACCTGCTGCTCGATCGCGGGCAGGGAGGTCGGCGGCGTGACGGGACCGACGAAAGCCTGCTTCATCCGGCTGGTGAACCATTCCGGCAGGCCATAGCCGCTTTCGGTCCCGGTGGTGTCGTCCAGGAACAGGGTCTGGCTGCCATCCTCCGCGGCGGTCACGTCCTGGATGCGCACGGTGCTGATCTTGCCGATGGCGGCGGTGTTGAAACCGGCGGCGCGGGCGGCGGCCATCAGGCTGGTCTCGCTGATATAGTTGCCGCCGAACTTCGCGGCCATCTCCCGCTGCACCATGTTGTTCTCGAGGAACGGGATGGGCGATCCCTTCACGCTCTGCATGGGCGAGCCGACATACAGCGTGTTCCCGAAATTGCCGGTGTCGCCGACATAGTGACCGGTCGCGATCACCGAGGCATTGACGGTCGTGACGGTGGGATACAGCGAATGACTGTTGGTGAAGTCCACGCCCTCGGTCTTGACCTTGTACATGTTGGGCATGTTGTCCGGGGTGACGCTGCCATAGCGCAGCCCGTCGG
>JAFIHO010000029.1 GCA_017849395.1 Hyphomicrobiales bacterium | reverse complement strand
GGTCAGCAGGTCCAGCGAACCTGCGAGCGTGACGAACGGTCCATAGCGGCAGCGTATGGACGGTTTGGACGAGCGGCTGGCCGGGCTTGCGCCCGGCCATCGCGATCAATTTCCGCAATCTAGATCGAATAGCCCAGATTCTTCAGCGGCATCTGGCGCACGCGCTCGCCCGTGGCGGCGAAGATCGCGTTGCCCAATGCGCCCGCCAGAGGCGGCACGCCTGGCTCGCCCAGTCCAGTGGGCGTGAAGTCCGACTGGATGAAGTGGACCTCCACCGGCGGGGCGCTGCGGATGCGCAGGACCGGGTAGGTGTTGAAGTTCGCCTGCTGGATGCGGCCGTTATCGACGCCGATCTCCAATCCCATGGCGGTGGACAGGCCGTCGATGGCGCCGCCCTGGGCCTGGTTCTCCGCCCCCGACAGGTTGATCACCGGCCCGACATCGGCCGCGACCACGATGCGGTGCACCGTGATCTTCTTCTTGTCGTCCACCGACAATTCCACCGCCTCCGCGACATGGCCGCCGAAGGAGAAGGCCCATGCGAGGCCGATGCCCCGGCCCTTGGGCAGTTTCTTGCCCCAGCCGATCTTCTGCGCCGCCAGCTTGATGACTCCGCTGGCGCGTTTGGCGTCGAAGTTGATCTGGGGACCCGGCTTGATGCGCAATTCGGGAATGTCGCGGTTCACCACATCCAGCAGGAATTCGACATAGTCGCGGTTCGCGGCCACGGCGCATTCATGCATGAAACATTGCTGCACAAAGACCTGGGCGTTGTCGCGCGGACCGCGCCAGGGGCCGGTGGGCGTCATCAGCGGCATCATCGAAGTGCAGCGGCGGATATTGGGCGCCAGCGTGGTGTTCATGAGGTTGGTGGAGAAATTCGCGCCCGACACTTCGGTCTTGCCGTCGGCGGAGTAGGTGATGAAGTGCTCCTGCCAGGCATCGAGCCTTCCGTCATTCACGGCCGCCTTCAGCGCGTGATGGCCGCCGGGGCGGTAGAAGTCATGCGCGAAATCATCCTCGCGCTTCCATTGCAGCTTGACCGGAGCCTTGACCTTCAGCGCGATGGCGGCCGCTTCCATCATGTAATCATTCATCAGCCGCCGCCCGAAGCCGCCGCCGCAGCGCATCTGGTGGACGATCACATTGTCGTCGGGCACGCCGACCATGCCCGCGACCATGGAAACACCACGGTCGGACTGCTGGGTGGGCGACCAGATCTCCATGACCCCGTCATGCCAGTGCGCCGTGGTGTTCATCGGCTCCAGCGGCGTATGGGAGACGAAGCTGTATTCGTAATAGGCTTCCACCACCTTGCCTTTGGCGAAGGCCGCATCGACATCGCCGATATTGACGGCGGGCTTGGGCAGCGGACCGGCCGCGATCTCCCGGGCTTTTGCCGCCGAACCGCGGGTCGAGTCCTTTGACGCCTGGCTTTCGTCCCATACGACTTTCAACGCGTCTTTCGCCTTGAAGGCCTGCCAGGTGGATTTGGCAATGATGGCGACGCCGGGCATTACCTCCACCGGCTTGCCGGTGCCCTCGATCACGAAAGCGTCGAGTACGCCGGGCATCTTCTTGATTTCGTCCTGATTGAAAGACACGACCTTGCCGCCCACGGCGGGACATTTGGTGTAGCTGGCATAGACCATGCCAGGCACCTGCACATCGATGCCGAACAGGGGCTGACCGGTGACGACCTGCATATTGTCCACGCCGGTGTAGCGTTTCCCCAGCAGGCGGTATTCGGCGCGCGTCTTCAGCTTAAGACTTGCCGGGTCGGGAGCGGGCATCTTCGCCGCCGCCTCGCACATGGCGCCATAGGTGGCGCTCTTGCCGCTGGGTTTGTGGGTCAGGGTGGAATCCTGCGCCACGATTTCGGACGCGGGTACATTCCATTCCTTGGCGGCGGCGGCGACGAGCATCGCTTTCGCGCCCGCGCCCGACTGGCGCAACTGGTCCCAGCCGCGCGGGATGGAGGTCGATCCGCCCGCGCCCTGATAGCCGTAGACTTTGGGGTTTACCCGCGCCTGTTCGACTTTCACATGCTTCCAGTCGGCATCGAGTTCTTCGGCGATGATAAGGCCGAAGGCGGTCTTGATACCCTGGCCGATCTCCGGCCCCTTGGAATAGATGGTGACGGTGTTGTCCGGCGTAATGCGCACAAAAGCGTTGAACACCTTGGGCGCAACCTCGGCCATCGCCTTGCCGGCCGGGATGTGGAAGGCCAGCACAAGGCCGGCGCTACCGACGGTGGACAGTTTGAGGAAGCCCCGGCGGCCCATCGCCGTCGCAGCGGGCGCGGGCATGGTCTCCACCTCGCGCATGATCTGGGACAGATAGGCGTCGGATTCGACGAGTTTTCCGTTCATCTCAGCCTGCATTGCGGCCTCCATTGGCGGCGGTCTGGATCGCGGTGCGGATGCGGGTGTAGCAGGCGCAGCGGCAGAGATTGCCGGTCATCGCCATATGGATGTCCGCCTCGGTCGGTTTGGGCTTCTCGTTCAGCAGCGCGGCCGCATTCATGATCTGGCCCGCCTGGCAATAGCCGCATTGGGGCACATCGGCGTCGATCCAGGCCTGTTGCAGCGGATGCAGCTTGCCGTCCTTGGCCAGGCCCTCGATGGTGGTGACGGGTTTGGCGCCCACCGCCGATACCGGCATGGTGCAGGATCGCACCGCCTTGCCATCGACATGCACGGTGC
>JAFIHO010000297.1 GCA_017849395.1 Hyphomicrobiales bacterium | reverse complement strand
GCCAACAAGGGGCGGCTGGGCAAGACGCTGTGGACCGAGGGCGATCCCGGCGAGAAGATCAAGGTGCAGGGCGTGTGGGACGCGGAGGAAGAGGCGCGCAACATCGCCTCCGAAGCCGAGGACCTGCATCGGCGCGGGCATCGCTTCGGCCAGATGGCGATATTGGTGCGCGCCTCGTTCCAGATGCGGGAATTCGAAGACCGGTTCATCTCGCTGGGCCTGCCCTATCGGGTGATCGGCGGGCCACGCTTCTATGAACGGGCGGAAGTGCGCGATGCACTGGCTTACCTGCGCCTGATCGCGCAGGGCGATGACGATTTGGCGGTCGAGCGCATCGTCAACAAGCCCAAGCGCGGCATCGGCGATGCTAGCGTGGCGAACCTGCATGCTTTCGCGCGGGCGAGGGCCTTGCCGCTGCTGGCGGCGGCGCGCGAGATCGCGGACACTGACGAACTGCCGCCCAAGGCGCGCAAGGCGCTGGCCGAACTGGCGGCGCATTTCGCGCGCTGGAGCGAGACCGCGAAGGTTCTGCCGCAGGCCGAGCTGGCGGAAATGGTGCTGGACGAATGCGGCTATACCGACATGCTGAAGGCCGACAAGTCGGCGGAAGCGCCAGGGCGGCTGGACAACCTCAAGGAATTCGTTCGCTCGATGGAGGGATATGAATCCCTCTCCGCCTTCCTGGAGCATGTGTCGCTGGTGATGGAGATCGCGCAGGATGAAAGCGGCGACCGCATCAACCTGATGACATTGCACGCGGCGAAGGGACTGGAATTCGACACCGTGTTCCTGCCCGGCTGGGAGGAAGGGCTGTTCCCCAGCCAGCGCACCATGGACGAAAGCGGTGTGGCGGGCCTGGAGGAGGAACGGCGACTGGCCTATGTCGGGCTGACGCGCGCGAAGCAGCGGGCGCGCATCTTCTTCGCCGCCAACCGGCGGGTGCATGGCAACTGGCAGGCGGCGCTGCCGTCGCGGTTTTTGAAGGAGATACCGGAAGCGCATGTCGATACGGTGGTCGATGAAGGCTTCTATGGCGGCTATGCCGGTTTCCGCGACAATGCGGGGGCGGAGAGTTTCGGCAGCACCTATGACTCGCCGGGCTGGAAGCGGGCGCAGGCGAACCGCGCCGCCGCCGGCGGGATGCGGACGCGCCCGCCGCTGATCGAGGCGCAGGCCTGGAGCGTGCAGACGTCCGATCCCGGCGCCAGCACCTATGCGCGGGGCGATCGGGTGTTCCACCAGAAATTCGGCTATGGCCGGGTACGCTATGTCGAAGGCAATAAGCTGACGGTGGAGTTCGACAAGGCAGGCGAGAAGCGGGTGATCGACCAGTTCGTGGCGCGGGCGTAAAGCGCGCCTGACGCCTCTGTTGACCAGCCGGACGGGGCGCGGCATACCGCGCGGCGCCTAATGGACACCCCCCATGCCCTCCCCGCCCCTGTGGAAAGCCAGCATCAGCCTGACAAAGGCCGACGCGCCGGACATCGCGTCGGTGCTGGAGCTGGAGGGATCGGCCCAGGCGGTACTGATCGCGGAGGAGCCGTTCGGGCCGTCCGCCACGGTGGAAGCTCTGTACACGGAAGAACCGGATGCGGCGCTGCTGTCGCGCATCGCGGGGCAGGAGATCGTTGTGGAGCCCCTGCCCGACCAGGACTGGATCAAGCTTTCGCAGGAAGGCTTGCCGCCGGTACGGGCGGGGCGCTTCTTCGTCTATGGCGCGCATGATGCGGGCGCGGTGCCGCCCGGCGTGATCCCGATGCGGATCGAAGCCGGGCTGGCCTTCGGCACCGGCCATCACGAGACTACGGCGCTGTGCCTGTCGGTGCTGAGCGACATGGCGCGGCAGCGCAAGTTCCGCAAGGTGCTGGACCTGGGCACCGGGACCGGATTGCTCGCCATCGGTGCGGTGAAGCTGTGGCGGCGGCCCGTGCTGGCGTCGGACATCGACCCGGTCGCGGTGGAGGTGACGCGCGACAATGCCCGCGCCAATGGCGTGGCGCCGATGGTTCGGGCAGTGACGGCGGACGGGCTGACCCATCCGGTACTGGCGGCGGGCGCGCCCTATGATCTCATCATCGCCAACATATTGGCGGGGCCGCTGACCTTCCTTGCGCCGTCCATCGTGAAGGCGCTGGTACCGGGCGGAATGCTGGTGCTGTCCGGGTTGCTGCACAATCAGGAAAACATGGTGCTGAGTTTTTACCATCGGCTGCGCTTTCTGGGCCGACGCCGCATGGGGCCTTGGAGCGCGCTGATATTGGAGAAGGCGCAGCGGCCTCATGCTTCGACAGGCTCAGCATGAGGACATTTGTGAAATCCTCTCCCTAAGCTTGTCGAAGGGTGGGGGCAGGCATAGTCTCGTCGCATGGACAAGATCACGCCGTTCCAGAGTTACGAGGATGTTTCCGACGCCGCGCAATGTGCGCCGCGTCTGGCCGCGCTGCGCGCCGAACTTAGGGCGCGGGGGCTAGACGGATTTGTCGTGCCGCATTCCGACGAGCATATGGGCGAATATCTGCCTGCGCGGGCGGAGCGGCTGGCGTGGCTGACTGCCTTCACCGGATCGGCGGGCGCGGCGGTGGTGCTGATGGACAAGGCGGCGTTGTTCAGTGATGGCCGCTATACGCTGCAGATGCGGGCGCAGACCGACACCAGCCTGTTCGAGCCGCGCGATCTTGTGGCGGAAGGACCGCAAGGCTGGATACCGGGCAACCTGCCGCGCGGCGCGAAGCTGGGTTATGATCCTTGGCTGCACACACATAACGCGGTGCTGGGCTTGCGCGCGGCAACAGAGAAAGCGGGCGGCACCCTGGTCGCCAGCGAAACCAATCCCGTCGATGCGGTGTGGAAGGATCAGCCCGCGCCGCCCGCGACGCGCGCGGTGCCACATGTGCTAAACTTGGCGGGTGAGCAGAGCGATGCCAAACGACTGAGGCTGGCGGATGGATTGAAGAAGGCGGGCGCGGCGGCGACCGTCGTTACGCTCGCGGATTCCGTTTGCTGGCTGCTGAATATCCGCGGCCATGACGTGCCGCATACGCCATTTTCGCTGGCGTTTGCGATTTTGCATGACGACGGTTCGGCGGATTTGTTCCTGGACGAGAAGAAGCGTAGTCCCGAACTTATCGCACATCTGGGCAATAGCGTGCGCCTGCGCACACCATCCGCATTTGTCACGGCGCTGGATGGGCTGGCGGGAAAGACCGTGCTTGCCGATCCGGCCACGGCGGCGGCGGCGATCATCGACCGGCTGGGCAAGACAGGCGCGAAGCTGCGGTACGCGCCCGATCCCTGCCAACTGCCCAAGGCGTGCAAGAACCCGCTGGAGATCGAGGGAATGCGCAAGGCGCATATCCGCGACGGCGCGGCGATGTGCCGGTTCCTGAGCTGGTTCGAGCGCGAGGCGCTGGGCGGCCATCTGACCGAGATCGCGGCGGCGGAGCAGCTTGAGGGTTTCCGCCGCGCCACAGGGTGCCTGTCGGATGTGTCGTTCGACACCATCTCCGGCTCCGGGCCGAATGGGGCGATCGTGCATTACCGCGTGACGCGCAGCACCAACCGCACCATCGGGCGGGACGAGATGTTCCTGATCGATTCCGGGGCGCAATATCCAGACGGCACCACCGACATCACCCGCACCCTGATCGTGGGCGCGCCCACGGCGGAGATGAAGGCCTGTTTCACCCGCGTGCTGAAAGGCCATATCGCGCTGGCGACGGCGCGGTTTCCCGAAGGCACGATCGGGATGCAACTGGACAGTTTCGCGCGGCGGCCGCTGTGGGAGGCGGGGCTGGACTACGACCATGGCACCGGGCATGGCGTGGGAAGCTATCTGTCGGTGCATGAGGGACCGCAGAACATTTCCAAGCGGCCGGTCGGCCAGGCGCTGAAGCCGGGCATGATCTGTTCCAACGAGCCGGGCTATTACAAGACCGGCGCGTTCGGCATCCGCATCGAGAATCTTGTGGTGGTGAGCGAGGCGAAGGATGTCGGCGGGGAACGGAAGATGATGGAATTCGAGACCATCACGCTTGCGCCCATCGACGTGAATTTGGTGGAGCCGTCGCTGATGACCGAGGACGAGCGCGCCTGGCTGAACGCCTATCACACACGGGTGCGCGAGACTCTATCGCCGCTGCTGGATGAGGAAACGCGCGGCTGGTTGGCGAAGGCGACGCGGGCGGTTTAGCCAATAAGTTTCAGCCACGCATCTTCATCGATCACTTCGACATTGTGCTTCTGAGCGTCCTTGAGCTTTGAGCCCGCGCCGGGTCCGGCGACGACGAGGTCGGTGTTGGCGGAGACAGAGCCGGAGACTTTCGCGCCCAGGGATTCGGCGCGGGCCTTGGCTTCCTGGCGGGTCATTTTTTCCAATGTGCCGGTGAATACCACCGTCTTGCCGGAGACGGGCGAGGATTTGGACGGCGCGGCCATCGGCGTCACGTCCAGCCAGGCCAACAGCTTGTCCAGCGCCTTCACATTGTGCGGCTCGTCGAAGAAATCATGGATGGCCTCGGCTACCACGCCGCCGATGCCTTCCAGGCTTTGCAGGTCTTCGCGCGCATTTTCGGCTTTCATGCCTTCCAGGAAGGCGTCGATGGTGCGGTAGTGCCGGGCCAGAAGGCGCGCGGTGGTTTCGCCGACATGGCGGATGCCCAGCGCGTTGATCAGCCGATCCAGGCCGATGGTGCGGCGGCGCTCGATGGCGGCCAGCAAATTTTCGACGACCTTGTCTTCCTTGTCGTCCTTCTTTTTCGCGGCTTTCTTGACGGGTTCCTTGCCTTCGGCGGCGCGGCGTTCTTCCGAAAGCGCGGCGCGATGCTCGGCCAGGATCTTGCTGACCTTTTCCGGCTTTTCGGTCAGGGCGAAAATATCGGCGGGTTCCTTGAGCAGACCCTTTTCGTGGAACAGTTCGATCATGGTGCCGCCAAGACCTTCGATATCGAACTGGTCGCGGCCCACGAAGTATTTCAGGCGCTCGACGGTCTGCGCGTCGCAGATCAGGCCGCCGGTGCAGCGGCGGTCGACATCCATCTTGCCGGTTTTCTCGTCCACCTCG
>JAFIHO010000296.1 GCA_017849395.1 Hyphomicrobiales bacterium | reverse complement strand
GCGTTGCCCGCATAGATCGGCCGCTCGAACGTGTCAGGCGAAACCACCTTCAGGATTTCGGACACCTGCGGCACATCCAGTTTCGCGGCCACGCGCGGCAGGTAGTTTTTCCCCGTGGTCGTTGCAGGCGCGAGGATCGCGTCATATTTGTCCGCCACCGACAGGATCAGCGCCTCCATCGTCTCGGCAATCATATGCGCGTAAAGCGCATCGTCCGCGATCAGCACCTTCTCTACGCCGGCCAGCTTCGCCGCCGCATCGGCCACGGCGGCGCAATCCTGGCCCGCCACCAGCACATGCACCGGTGTCGAAACCGAAGCCGCCGCCGTCACGGTCCTGGCCGCCGCGTCCTTCAGCGCGGCATTGTCATGTTCGGCAATTACCAGCGATGCCATCAGAGCGCACCCAGCTCTTTCAGCTTGCCGACGAATTCGGGCACGCTTTTCACCTTCACACCGGCGGCACGGCGCGGCGGCTCGGTCACTTTCAGAACTTTCAGGCGCGGTGCGGTGTCGACGCCGAAATCGGCGGGCGTCTTTTCCTCGATGGGCTTTTTCTTCGCCTTCATGATGTTGGGCAGCGAGGCATAGCGCGGCTCGTTCAGCCGCAGGTCGGTGGTCATCGCGGCGGGAAGCGTCACGGCAACGGTCTGCAGGCCGCCATCGATCTCGCGGGTGATCTTCGCCGAACCTTCGCCCAGTTCCAGACTGTGCGCGAAGGTGCCCTGGGGCCAGCCCAGCAGGGCGGCCAGCATCTGGCCGGTCTGGTTGGAATCGTCGTCGATGGCCTGCTTGCCGGTGATGACCAGACCGGGCTGTTCCGCTTCGCAGATGGCCTTGAGGATTTTGGCGACCGCCAGCGGCTCGACCTCGCCGTCCGCCTTCACCAGGATGCCGCGATCCGCGCCCATGGCCAGCGCGGTGCGAATGGTCTCGGCGGATTGTTGCGGACCGATGGACACGGCGATCACTTCGCTGGCCTTGCCCTTCTCCTTCAGCCTGACCGCCTCTTCCACGGCGATCTCGTCGAAAGGGTTCATGGACATCTTCACATTCGCGAGGTCCACGCCACTCTGGTCCGCCTTGACCCGAACCTTCACATTGTAGTCGACCACCCGTTTGACGGGCACCAAGACCTTCATGACCTTTCCCGGATCCCTGAATGGCGGCGCGCGTGGGGTCCGCGTGCTGCGTGACCTTCCGGCCTGCCCTTTTGTGCGGCGCAAAAACTAGGCGCGGGCGCGGCAGCCTGTCAACGAAAGCGCGGACGCAGGTGCCATGCGCAATCGGACCCGATGCATCGCAGCGGGCCCGATTGCGGCATTAGGACGCAGATCACAACCTATTTGAGCGTTTCCAGATACGCGACCAGGTCGGCCTGCTGGGCTTTGCTCGTGATGCCGGGGAACACCATCTTGGTGCCCGGGATCATGCGGGCGGGACCGGCAACCCATTTCTGCAGGTTGGCCTCGGTCCAGACCACCTTGGAATTCTTCATCGGCGCGGAATAGGTGTAGTCGGAAAGCCCGCCCGCCTTGCGGCCGACGACGCCGAACAGATTCGGGCCCAGCCCATTGCCGCCGTCCTTCACGACGCTGTGGCACACGGCGCAGCGCTTGAACACATCCTTGCCCTTCACGGCGTCAGCAGCCTGCGCGCCAGAAGCCGCGCCCGCCAGCAGCGCCAGCGCGATGAAACTCTTACGAAGCATTTGAAACAGCCCTTCTTGGTCCCTGCGGGCCCCTCTCTAAAGGATTTGAAATTGCAAAACAGTGCTTTTTTATGGCGCGACGCGTGCATTTCCGGCACGGAAGCCTGTGCCGCGAGTGCCGTAAATTTCCTGCGGGAAACAGGCTTTATGCGTGCCGCCGCTGGCACTTTGTGTCCGCGGTTTCGTTCTATTTCGTGGGGACGGGCGACATCGTGTCCCGCAGCCCAGGGGAGCAGGAGGGAACTTTTTCCCGACAAGCCTCGCGCTCTTAATCAAATTTAACAGCGGTGCTTGGGTTTGCCGGACGAGCGTGCAAGCCTTGATTTAAAGCCTTTAACAGCCGCGCCCAGCGGCAAGCACGATTCCGTACCACGCGAACCGATGGTAAAAGACGTTTTGGGGTGATTTGCAGTTATGTTGCTTACTGACGCCGCCTTCGAATTCATCGAGGACCTGGACAGGCAGACAGACACCTCGTCACTGCTCAATTCCTTTCAGCTTCTCATCTCGAAATACGGCTTCTCCGGCTATTGCATCGGCGATCCCTCCAATCCCCATGTCTACCGCAAGGACAGAGTATGGGGCGTCACCTGGCCGGAAGGCTGGCTGAAGCGATTCGCCGACCAGCGTTACCAGCTGGTCGATCCGCTGATCCGGCACATGGGCACGACCAGCGAGCCTTTCCGCTGGAGCGATGTGCGGGCCGGAGCAGGACCGGTTGCCTTGCAAGTTCTTGATGAAGCAACAGAATTTGGAATGAATGACGGCTTCGCGCTGCCCATTTACGGCACCGATGGCGCCATGATCGGCGTCACTGTCGCGGCAGAGCATTATGAACTGGATAAACGCGATGAGGCCGCCCTGCACATGGCGGCAATCTATTTCCACGCCAAATTTTCAAGGTTCCGAATGCGAAACCCGCCGATACCTAAAGTATCCAAGCTGACGCCCCGGGAGCGGGAATGCCTGTCCTGGGTGGCTTCCGGCAAGACAGACTGGGAAATCTCCCAGATTCTCAATATTTCCGAGCAAACGGCGCACGAATATGTCCAGAACGCCATTACCAAACTGAACGCGACCACCCGTGCCCAGGCCGTCGCGGTTGCGATGCTGACCCGCCAAATCCTTCAATAGTGGTTAACCATAGCAGAAAAACTGGTTAACAGTATCCGGGGCGTGGGGCCTCCACATCCCCCGTAAACCGGGGGGGTGAAATATCTTAACGATCCATTGATGTTTACCTTGGGCGTTAAGAAATTTTTAATGGAGCGGGTAATGTTGGAAGTCGTCACGCGGGAGAACCGCCATCTTTACGGCGATGCACTGGAACAGATGTATCGCCTGCGTCACCGGCTTTTCGTCGAACACATGAAGTGGGAAGGGCTGCGCAGGCCCGATGGCCGGGAAATCGACCAGTTCGATAATGACGACGCTATCTATCTGTTGCTGCGCGAAAATGGCGAAGTGACAGGCAGTCACCGCCTGCTGCCCACCACCGGTCCGCACCTGTTCTCCGAGGTGTTTACCGACATGTGCGAGCAGAAGGGCCGCCAGGTGGGGCCGCGGACCTATGAACTGAACCGCACCGGCACCGACCCGCTGCTGCCGCGCGACCGGCAGTTGCAGGGCATGCGCCTGTTGCTGGTGGGGCTGATGGAATTCAGCTACCGCGCGGGGATCGAGAAGCTGACCCTGCTGACGCCCCTGCATACGCTGTATCACTGCCTGATGGCGGGCGTTCAGGTGAAGCCGCTGGGCCTGCCCAAGAAGATGGACGAGGAGCGCCAGGCGCCGGTCTGCTTCATCACCGACGAAACCTCGCTGTCCAACGTCCGGGACTATTTCCACCTGCATGACAGCATCGTGCGCTACCTGGGCACCAGTGCGGGGGACAACGCAACCTATCGCATTCCCGCCGCCACCCCGCTCCACGTCGCGGCGGAATAGTGAGCGAACCGCACGATCGCTTGCGGCCGGACGATGACGGGCTTGCCCGTGCAGCCGGCCGCACGCGCGTCGTGCAGGATTTCAGCCGCAACGCCCGCAGCGGGACCGATCTGCCGCAACTGCGCGCCAACCTGCTGGAAGCAGTCTGGGCGCTGGGCTTTGACTATGTGATGCTGCAGGGACCGGAGGGGATCATCTGGCTTGCCGACCTGCCGCCCCTCTGGCACCGGCCGCGCGCCACGGACGGCGATGCGGTGCTGGCGGCGGGTGCGCTTTCCTATGCGCCCTTTCTGTGGTCCGACATTCCCCGCCTGACCACGCTCACCGATGCGCAGCAGGAATATCTCAGCGAAGCGGTGGCGGCGGGTGTGGGCGCGGCGGTCAGTATTCCCATTCACCGGCCGCGCCCGGCCAACGAGGCGGGCAGCTACAGCCGTTTCGCGGGCCTTTGTTCCTTCCTGATGCGCAACGGCACGCCCCTGCCGCTGGAATCGCTGGCGGCGGCGCATTACATCGGCGCGCAGGCTTTCGACGCCGCCGAGCGTCTGCGCCACTTCGCCCTCACACCCGATCCCGTTCGCCGCAGCTCCCCGCGCCTGACCCCGCGCCAGCGCGACTGTGTGGTGCTGGTGGCCCAGGGCAAGAGCGACTGGGAAATCGGGCGCCTGCTGGGCATCAGCGAATCCACCGTGCACAAGCATATCGAGGACGCCAAACGCCGCTTCGGCGTCTCCACCCGCATCCAGCTTGTGGTGCGATCCTTGTTCGACGCGCGGCTCAGCTTCGCCGATGTGATGGCGGCAGGCGCGCCTCAGGCCCGCGCCAGCTCCACCTGCACCACATCGGTCCGCGATACGGCAAAGGTCGCGGCGCAGATCCCCAGATAGAATTCCCAGTTGCGCAGGAATTGCTGGTCATGGCCCAGCGCCTTGATCGCGCTTTCCTGGGCCTGCATCCGCACCAGCCATTCGCGCAGGGTGCGGGCATAATCCTTGCCGAAGCCGAACGCATCGACGAATTTCAGTCCCGCCTTCTCCGCCTCCTCCCGGAAACGCGCCAGGCTGGGCAGCATCCCGCCCGGAAAAACATAATGGCGCACGAAGTCGCTGCGGGTGCGGTAACCGCTGAACAATTCATCGCGGATGGTGATCGTCTGGATAACCGCGCGGCCGCCGCGCTTCAGCCGCTCGGCGACCGTGGCGAAATAGGCCGGCCAATAATGCTCGCCCACCGCCTCGAACATCTCGATGGAGACGATGTTGTCGAACTGCCCCTTGCATTTGCGGTAATCCTCCAGACGGATTTCCGCGCTGTCCTTCAGCCTGTTGGTGGCGAAGGCATGTTGTGCGGGTGAAATGGTGAGACCCGTAACCCTGTGCGCGTCCGCCGCCGCGCGCTCGGCAAAGCCGCCCCAGCCGCAGCCGATCTCCAGCACCGAGGCCCTGGGCCTTTCGAACTTGGAGAGGATGCGCTCATACTTGTTCTGCTGGGCGCGATACAGTTCGTCTGTCCCGGCATAAAGCGCTGAGGAATAGGTCATGCTGGGATCGAGCCACAGCGAATAGAAGTCGTTGCCGACATCGTAATGGTCCTTGATGTTGCGCGCCGCGCCCGCGACCGAATTGCGCCGCACCAGCGCGTTGTGGATCACGAAGCCGATGCGGTTGAGGAAATTGCCGTCCGAGAAATCCTCGAAATGATCGATGTTCAGCAGGAACAGGCTGACCAGATTCTCGACATTGTCGGTCTCCCAGCTTCCGGCGATATATTCCTCGCCCAGACCGATATCGCCGCGCGCCATGATCCGGCGCAGCACATCCCAATCGTTGATCTTGAAGCGCGCCTGCGGCCCCGGCTGCGCACCCCTGGCAATCGTCACCTCCCCGTTGGGGGCAACGAATTCGAGCGTGCCATATTCAAGCCGGGCAATCGCCTTGCGCCAGGATTTCTCGACAAAGGAGGCAGGGATGATGGACATGCGAATTTCCTGAACGTCTCGTAATCCCCAAGCCTAACCCCATGCGCCACCTCAAAACAAATCCGCCGTGGCGGGCACCGCGCCCATGGCTGGCCGCTGTTGCGCGGGACGTGTTTTTTGCTGCGCCGCATCGTGAACGGCCCAGGGAATGACCGCGCCCATTGCTGCGGCGACGCGCACCGCGCTGGCCAGGCCGTCCTCATGAAAGCCGTAGCCCAGATGCGCGCCAGCGAACCAGGTGTTGCGCGTTCCCTGCAATGCCGCGATCGCGGGCTGCGCGGCGATGGCAGCCGTGTCGAACACCGGATGATCGAATTCCGCTTCGTCGAACACCAGATGGTCCGGAATGTCGCGCCGGGGGTTGAGGCTGACGAACAGGGGATGGCGGTTGTCGATGCCCTGCAGCCGGTTCATCCAGTAGGTCACGGTGATGCTGGGATGCAGGAAATCGCCGTCCGAGGTATAGACCCAACTGGCCCAGCAGCGTTTGCGCCGGGGCATGAAGCTGGCGTCGCGGTGCAGCACCGCGCGATTCTTCTGATAGCGGAAGGCCGAAAGCGCCTTCACTTCCGCCGCATCCGCATCCTTCAGCAGCCGCAGCGTCTCGTCGCCATGACTTGCCATCACCACCCGGTCATAGGTCTCGGCGTGACCGTCGGTGTCGCGAATCTGCACCCGACCATTCTGGCGGGTGATGGCGGACGCGCCGCAGCCGGTTCGGATGCGATGGGCAAAAGGCGCGGTCAGCCGCTTCACATATTCCTGCGATCCGCCCGTCACCGTGTACCAGCGCGGCTGGCCGCTGGCCGAAAGAAGATGATGGTTGGCGAAAAAGCGCACCAGGCTGCGGGCTGGAAAATTCATCATCTCGCAGGGCGGACAGGACCAGATCGCCCCCGCCATCGGCAGCAGGTAATAGCGCCGAAACCAGTCGCCAAGCCCCATGAAGGTGATAAGCCCTTCCAGGGTCACGCCGGGGTG
>JAFIHO010000295.1 GCA_017849395.1 Hyphomicrobiales bacterium | reverse complement strand
TTCGAGCAGGGCGACGATGCAGCCCTGAGCCTGGATTACGTCCCGCTGCCCGACAATGCCGTGCAGGCCATCGAGACCTCCTGGAAGGGCATCCAGGGTTCGGGGATGTAGTCCCTATCGAATCGGACCTCGGCAAGGGCGGCACCAAAAGGCCGCCCTTTTCCTTGTGGGGGAACCCATGACAATTTGTCGTGTTTTATAACCTATTGGAAAAATTGTAATATTTTCCAGATCGGCTCCTAATTATCCCGCGTTACGATCTTGCGCGTTATCATAACGCTGCTTATGTTCCGCGCCATGTCCATAGACCGCGATATGCTTGTCGTCATGCACGATGTGGCCCGCATCATGCGCACCCGGTTCGACCGCTGGGCGCGCACCTACGGCCTGACCCGCGCCCAGGGCGTGATCCTCGCCCGGCTGAACCACCAGCCGGGCATGACCCAGAATGAAATGGCCAATATCTGCGAAGTCGAACCGATAACCGTCGGACGGCTGGTGGACAGGCTGGAAGCGCGCGGCCTGATCGAGCGCCGCCTCGATCCGTCCGACCGTCGCATTCGCCGGCTGCATCTGTTGCCCGCCGCGGGGCCGATCCTGGCGGCCATCGAGCATTACAAACTCGACCTGCTGCGCGACATCACGGAGGGGCTCGACGAAAAGACCCTGGAAACCGTGACCGAAGCGCTGCTGCACATGAAGCGCCAGCTCATCACCATGGAAGCCGACGGCCGGGCCGCCGCGGCAGGAGAATAGCATGTCCGCCGTCGATAGCCCTGCATCCGCCGCCTATGAGGCTCCGCGCAGCGCGGCGTCGGTGCGAAGCAGCAAGTTGCGGTTGCGCCGTATACTGATGATCGGCGGCGTGGCGCTGTTCGCCGCCGTCGCGGCGGCGCTCTATCTGACCGGTGGACGCTATGCCGAGTCCGACAATGCCTATGTGCGCGCCAACAAGCTGATGGTCTCGACCGATGTGTCGGGCCTGGTCGCCAGCGTAAATGTGCATGAGGGCCAGCAGGTGAAGAAGGGCGATATCCTGTTCACCCTGAATCCGCAGCCCTTCCAGATCGCGCTCGACAACGCGAAGGCGGCACTGGCGCAGGCCGTTCAGGATGCCGAGTCCACGCGCGCCGCCTATCGTGCCGCGATCGGCCAGATCGCGGCCCAGCAGGCGCAGGTCACCGCGAACAAATCCAATTACGACCGCTATGTCGCGCTGGCAAAGCAGAATGCCGTGGCGGCGATGCAGGTCGATAATGCCCGCGCGGCGCTTCTCAGTTCACAGGCGACGGTCGCATCGCTGCGCCAGAACGCCCAGACGGAGCTCGCCAAGCTGAACGGCAATCCCGATCTTCCTGCCGAACAGACCCCGGCCTATCTCAAGGCCAAGGCTGCGGTGGATGAAGCCGCGCGCCAGCTCGATCACGCCGTGGTGCGCGCGCCCTTCGACGGCACGGTGGGCGAGGTGGACAGTCTCCAGGTCGGCACGCTCGTCATTTCGGCCATGTCGGCCTTCACCACCACAAGCGCGGTCGGCCTTATCGCCAATACCGGCATGTGGATCAGCGCCGACATGAAGGAGACCGACCTTACCCATGTCCGCAACGGCAATCCGGTGGACATCAGCATCGACACCTATCCGGGCTGCAAATGGACCGGCCATGTCCAGTCGATCAGCGCCGGCAGCGATAGCGCCTTTTCCGCGCTGCCCGCCGAAAATGCCAGCGGCAACTGGGTGAAAGTGGTGCAGCGCATTCCGGTGCGCATCGCTATCGACCACAGCGAATGCGACCGTCCCCTGCGTGCGGGCATGAGCGCGGTGATCGCCATCGATACGGGGCATCGCCGGTGGTTCCGTCTGCTGAACGGCTTGTGAAGGCCGCATGACCGCGCAGACCGCCCATTCCTATGACAGCAAATTCGCCGAATGGGCGGTTCTGATCGGATCGATGGCGGGCGTTCTGATGCAGGCGCTGGACACCACCATCGCCAATGTCGCGCTGCCCTATATGGAAGGCAGTCTCTCCGCCAGCCACGACCAGATCACCTGGGTTCTCACATCCTATATCATCGCCGCCGCCATCATGACCGCGCCGGTGGGCTGGATCACGGCGCGCTTCGGCAAGCGCAACTTCCTCATCGCGTCACTGACAGGCTTCACCATCGCCTCCATGCTGTGCGGCGCAGCGACATCCCTGGAGCAGATGATCCTGTTCCGCCTGATCCAGGGCGTGTTCGGCGCGGCGCTGGGACCATTGTCCCAGGCGGTGATGCTGGACATGTATCCGCCCGAAAAGCGCGGCAGCGTGATGGCGATCTGGGGCATGGGCGTGATGCTTGGCCCGATCCTGGGGCCGACGCTGGGCGGCGTGCTGACCGATGCCTATAGCTGGCGCTGGGTGTTCTACATCAATGTGCCGTTCGGGATCGCCGCCGTGGCGGCGCTGTGGATTTTCTTCAAGGACAATGCGCGCGACCAGACGCTGAAATTCGATTGGTTCGGGTTCGCCGCCTTGTCCTTCGGCCTCGCGGCTTTGCAGTTGATGCTGGATCGCGGCACCACAAAGGGCTGGTTCGATTCGCCGGAAATCGTGATCGAAGCCTGTATCGCCGGGGTCGCGCTCTATCTGTTCCTTGTGCATATGTTCACGGCCGAAAAGCCCTTCATCCCGCGCCCCGTTTTCAAGGACCGCAATTTCATAAGCGGCCTGGTCCTGATGTTCGTGATGGGACTGGTTCTGCTGGCGAGTTCGGCGCTGCTGTCACCCTATCTTCAAAGTCTTTCGGGCCGCACCGTCACCCAGACCGGCTTGCTGATGGTGCCCAGAGGTCTTGGCACCATGCTGGCGATGACCTTCGCGGGACGACTCACCATGAAGATGGACCCGCGCATCCTGATGACCATCGGCGCGGCGCTCCTCGCCTGGTCGTTGTGGGACATGACGGACTGGACCCCGAGCATCGACACCGGGACCCTGTCATTCGTAACATTTGTTCAGGGTTTGGGGATGGGACTGGTGTTCGTGCCCATGAACATGGTGGCTTTTGCGACACTTGCGCCACACTTTCGTACAGATGGCGCGGGCCTTACCAATCTCATGCGCAATATCGGCAGCGCCATCGGCGTTTCGCTCACCTCGACGATCCTGGCGAGCAGCGTTCAAACCATCCATTCCCAGCTCGCGGGCTATGCGTCGCCCTTCAATCGCGGACTTTCCGTCAACGCCCCGTCGATGATGATGAATCCACAGATACCTTTTGGGTTGGCAAATCTCAATTCTCTCATAGAATACCGGGCGATGGTTCAAGCTTACGCGAATGATTTTCTGTTCATGTTCTTTGTCATCCTGCCTGTGTTCGGGGTGATCTGGTTGATGAAACGGCCATCCTTCGCCGGGGCGGCGCCAAAATTGGAAGTGGTGGAATAATGAAACTTGCATTTATCGGCCTGGGCGTCATGGGTTATCCGATGGCCGGTCATTTGAAAAAAGCCGGCCATGACGTGGTTGTCTACAATCGCAACGCCGCGAAGGCGAAGCAGTGGCAGGAAGAATATGGCGGCACGACCGCCGCGACGCCCGCCGAAGCCGCGGCGAAATCCGAAGTGGTTCTGTGCTGCGTCGGCCGCGACGCCGATCTGCGCGAAGTGACCCTCGGTCCCCAGGGCGCGTTCGGCACGATGGCCAAGGGCACATTGTTCGTCGATCACACCACCGCATCCGCGTCGATCGCGCGCGAACTGGCGGAAGAAGCCGGCAAGCGCGGTTTCGATTTCGTCGATGCGCCGGTGTCGGGCGGGCAGGCGGGCGCCGTCAACGGCAAGCTGGGCATCATGTGCGGCGGCACTGAAGCGGCCTACGCCAAGGCGGAGCCGGTGATCAGTATCTATGCGCGCGTCGCCAAGCGGATCGGGGGGCCGGGCGCGGGCCAGCTCACCAAGATGGTCAACCAGATTTGCATCGCGGGCATCGTTCAGGGCATGGCGGAAGGCTTCTCGCTGGCGCGCGCCGCGGGCCTCGACATCGAGGCGCTGGTCGAAGTGATCTCCAAGGGCGCGGCGCAAAGCTGGCAGATGGAGAACCGCGTCAAGACGATGAATGCCGGGGAGTACAACCACGGTTTTGCCGTGGAATGGATGCGCAAGGATCTGGGCATCTGCCTGGATGAAGCGCGCAAGAGCGGGGCAAGCCTGCCGATGACTGCGATGGTCGATCAATTCTATGCCGAGGTCGAAAACCTCGGCGGCAAGCGCTGGGATACCTCCAGCCTGTTCGTGCGCCAGGAAGCGGCGCGGAAAGGCGGCAAGTAATGAATGAAGCAGATTCGGGCACGCGTTCGCCCGCAGTCTCAGGCATCCCGCCCAAGAGTTTGCGCGGCTATCATCATGGCGACCTGCGCAACGGGCTTCTCGAAGCGGCCCGCACCATCCTCGAGGAAGAATCCCTCGCGGCTCTGACACTTCGCGCGGTGGCGCGAAAGGCCGGCGTCAGCCATGCAGCGCCCTATCGCCATTTCCCCAATCACGAAGCCCTGCTGGTCGAGCTTTCCGTCGAAGGCTTCCAGGAACTGCGCGAAAACTTGATCGAGGCGGCCAAGGCGCAAGGATCGGAGTCCGACCGCATCGCCAATATCGGTGCGTCTTATATGCGCTTCGTCGCCAAGCGTCCCGCGCTGGCGCGGCTGATGTTCGGCGGCCAACTGCCTAACCGGGACAAATTCCCTGCCCTGGGCGCGGCGGCCGACGCCATCGGCAACGAGATCGGCGCAGCGCTGCATGACAGCGCGCTGGGCCTCGCGGTGTGGGCCTCGGTGCATGGCCTGGCCATGCTGATCCTCGAGAACGTGATCGACCTCGGCCAGCGCCGCTCCGGCCTGCATGTGTTACCGAGCCGGGCGGAAATCCTGTTGCGCAGTCTTTTTTCGACCCAGCGCGATTGAATAATTCCAGATCGCGTTTTCAGCGGTAACACCGCTGCTGTCGCCTATCGCGACAGCAGCCGCGCCGCTTCCACCGCGAAATAGGTCAGCACGCCGCTGGCGCCCGCGCGCTTGAAGCCCATCAGGGATTCCATCATCACCCGTTCGCGGTCCAGCCAGCCGCGTTCGGCCGCGCCGGTCAGCATCGCGTACTCGCCCGACACCTGATAGGCAAAGGTCGGCACGCCGAACTCTTCCTTCACTCGTCGCACCATGTCCAGATAGAGCATGCC
>JAFIHO010000294.1 GCA_017849395.1 Hyphomicrobiales bacterium | reverse complement strand
CCGGTTGCGCTCGGGATGGAACTGGAAGAAAGGGAGACGATCCTTTGTCGGCTGTACTGCCATGACCGGTTCGCCCCGTTGGCCGCCGCAAGACAATGTGGCGTAGCGACACCTTGCCGGTCACGGGCACTGAGTGTCAATATCGCGGTACATCATGATGTGTCAATTTTATCTTGCATAGCTATGGGGCTTTGCCCACGATGGAGCCATGTCACAGGTTTTCCCCTTCGCCGCCATCGTAGCCCAGGAGGAGATGAAGCTGGCGCTTTTGATCGCCGCCACCGACCGCAGCATCGGCGGGGTCATGGTGTTCGGTGACCGGGGCACGGGAAAGTCGACGGCCGTGCGCGCGCTGGCATCGTTGCTCCCCGCCATGGCCGTGGTAAAGGGCTGTCGCTTCCAGTGCGATCCGAAGAACCCGAACCCCGCCTGTCCCGACGGATGCGGCGCCGCGAAGGCGAAGCGTGCCTTTGTCGATGTGCCGGTGCCGGTGATCGATCTGCCGCTGGGCGCCACCGAGGACCGCGTTGTCGGCGCGCTGGATCTGGAGCGTGCCCTGACGCGTGGTGAAAAGGGTTTCGAGCCGGGCCTGCTGGCGCGCGCGCATCGGGGTTTTCTCTACATCGATGAAGTCAATCTTCTGGAAGATCATTTGGTGGATCTGCTGCTCGATGTCGCCGCGTCGGGTGAGAATATCGTGGAGCGTGAAGGCCTGAGCGTGCGTCATCCGGCGCGCTTTGTGCTTGTCGGCAGCGGCAATCCGGAGGAAGGCGAATTGCGTCCGCAATTGCTGGACCGCTTCGGCTTGTCGGTGGAGGTGCGCACGCCGCAGAATTTGGCGGAGCGCATCGAGGTGCTGCGCCGCCGCGATGCGTTCGACCGCGATCCGGAGGCGTTCAACCGCGACTGGCTGGCGGAAAACCGGCGGATAGGCGCCCAGATCGCCGCGGCGCGCAAGCGCATACCCGGCGTGAAGATAGCGGACACGATACTGGAACTGATGTCGCGGCTGTGCATGGCGATGGGCGCGGACGGGCTGCGCGGCGAACTCACCCTGATGCGGGCGGCACGGGCGGCGGCGGCGCTGGAGGGCGGCAAAGCAGTGAACAAGGACCATGTCCGGCGCGTTGCGCCCATTGCGTTGCGTCACCGCTTGCGGCGCAATCCGCTGGACGAATCCGGATCGACGGCGCGGGTGGAGCGCGCGATGGCCGAGATTCTGGGCGCATGAGCGCGGCGCTGGGTTCGGACGCAATTGCCTCGTCCTCTCACTCCTCATATTGGGAGGATGCGTTGCTGGCGGCGCGGCTTTTCGCGTTGGATCCTGCCGGGCTTGGCGGCGTGGTGTTGCGCGCCGCGCCAGGGCCGGTACGCGATCGGTGGCTGGACACGCTGCGCGATTTGCTGGCGCCGGGTACGCCGTTGCGCCGCCTGCCTTCCAGCATAGAGGATGACCGGCTGCTGGGCGGCATCGATCTGCCTGCGACGCTGAAGGCGGGGCGTCCCATCCTGCAGAATGGCCTGCTGGCCGAAGCCCATGGCGGGGTTGTGATAATGGCGATGGCCGAACGCACCAGCGCAAGCGTCGCGGCGCGCATTGCCGCTGTTCTGGATCGACGCGAAGTGGTGCTGGCGCGGGATGGATTGACCCGCCTTATCCCGGCGGCCATAGGCATCGTGGCGCTGGACGAGGGTATCGGGCCTGACGAGCAGCTTCGCGACATCCTGGCCCAGCGCCTGGCATTCCATCTCGACCTGCAGGATCTGCATGATCGCGATCTGGCAGCGGCGAGCATACCGGCGGACATGCGCGCGGCCCGCGCCAGGCTTGGCGAAATCAAGAGGCCACCGGATGATATCGTGGCGGCCTTGATCGTCACGGCGGCCCGCTTTGGCATTGACTCGCTGACGGCACCGCTTCTGGCGCTGCGCGTGGCCCGCGCTTCAGCCGCGCTTGCCGGACGAGGTGCTGTCGACGAGAGCGACGCCATTGTTGCCGCGCGGCTGGTCCTGGCCCCGCGTGCGCGCAGCGCGCCGCCATCGGAAGAAAATGCCGCCGATGCGGAGGAAGACGCCGAAGCCGAGCCGCCGCCCGAAAGCAGCGATACCGCCACATCCGAACCGCAACAGTCGCAGGCGCTGGAAGATGTGATGTGCGATGCGGTTCAGGCGGCGTTGCCCCCCGGCTTGCTGGATCTGCTCAAGAACGGTATGGGGCAGCGCAATCCCCCCAGCCGCCGCAACGGCACCGGCACGACGCAAACTTCGCTGTCGCGGGGCCGTCCCGTCGGCGTGCGCATGGCACCGATGCGCGCGGGCGCGCGATTGGCGCTGGTGGAGACCTTGCGAGCGGCAGCGCCGTGGCAGCCCATACGCCGGGCCGAGCGCGGCGGCAAAGCCAAGCGCATTGAAGTCCGCCAGGAGGATTTTCGCATCCGCAAGTTCGCCCAGCGCCGCGAATCCACCATCGTGTTTTGCGTCGATGCATCGGGATCGGCGGCTTTTCATCGCCTGGCGGAAGCCAAAGGCGCGGTCGAACTTCTGCTGGGCGAGGCCTATGTCGCACGCACCTATGCGGCGCTGATTGCGTTTCGCGGGGCGGCGGCCGATCTGATGCTTCCGCCTTCGCGGTCGTTGACCCGCGCCAAGGCCTTGCTGTCGGCGCTTCCCGGCGGCGGCGGCACGCCGCTGGCGGCGGGTATCGATGCGGCCATGCTCACCGCATTGGGCGAGCGCGCCAGGGGGCGCGCGACCCTGCTTGTGTTCCTCACCGACGGACAAGCCAATATCGCGCGGGATGGCCAGGCAAGCCGCGCGCTCGGCTTCGAGCACGCCATGCTGGCGGCGCGGCAGCTTGCGGTCCAGAAATTGCCGGTCCTTTTCGTCGATACCTCGCCAAGGGCGCGGGAGGAAGGCGCCCGCCTCGCTTGCGCGATGGGTGCGCGCTATATCGCATTGCCACAGGCGCATGCCACCGCAATGCGCGACGCCGTGCGTGCGGCGATGCCGTGACCATCCCATGAAAAGCGAGCCGGACTGGGAGGTCGAAGGTGCGTACTGGCCGAACCGTTCCGCGAGCGCTTTTGTCGAGGCGGCAGGGTTCACCTGGCATGTGCAGGCAATGGGGCAGGGCCCGGTGCTTCTGCTCATCCATGGCACGGGCGCGGCCACGCATTCCTGGCGCACGCTCGGCGCTCTGCTGGCGCGCGATTTTCGCGTCATCATGCCGGACCTGCCGGGGCATGGTTTCACCCAATCGCCGCCACGCCAGCAATATGCCTTGCCGCGAATGGCCATGTTCCTGGCCGCGTTATTGGCGCAGATGAATATCGCGCCGGATGTGGTGGCGGGTCATTCCGCCGGGGCCGCGATTGCCATTCGGATGGCCCTGGATGGAAGCATCGCGCCGCGGCGCATCGTCAGCCTCAACGGCGCGCTGATGCCGTTTCCCGGCATGGCGGCCGTGATGTTTCCTGCCCTGGCGCGGCTGCTGTTTCTCAATCCCTTCGCGGCGCCGCTCTTGGCGTGGCGCGCGTCCGATCCCGCCGCGGTCGCCCGCCTGATCGAAGGCACGGGATCGCATATCGATGCGGCAGGCCTTGATCTGTATGCCCGCCTGCTGCGCACACAGCGGCATGTCGAGGCCGCAGTCGGAATGATGGCGAACTGGGATCTGGCTTCCCTGAAACGCGATCTGCCCAGGCTCGCGATACCGCTTCTATTGGTTGCGGCAGAGCGTGACCGCGCCGTGCCGCCGCGCGACGCCGATGCCATAAAGGCGCTGGTGCCCAATGCCTGCGTGATGGGCGTCAAGGGTTTCGGCCATCTGGCGCATGAGGAAGCGCCGGACCTTTTTGCCCGTATCATCGCGGAAGCGGCGCAAAACCCATGACCGGCACACAGGCAGATGCATCCGGCGCAAGGCCACATGCGGTGGTTATCGGCAGCGGCTTTGGCGGGCTGGCCGCCGCCGTCCGCCTAGGCGCGCGGGGCTATCGGGTCACCGTGCTGGAAAGGCTGGAACAGGCGGGTGGCCGGGCCGCGGTGTTCCGGCAGGACGGGTTCACCTTCGATGCCGGTCCGACCATCATCACGGCGCCCTTTCTGTTCGAGGATTTGTGGGCGCTGTGCGGGCGCAGGCTGTCGGACGATGTGGAGCTGCGCGCGCTCGACCTTTTTTATCGCATCATGTTCCATGACGGCGGGCATCTGGATTGCAGGGCGCAACCGGACGCGATGGCGGCAGAGGTGGCGCGCGTTTCGCCCCGCGACGTTGCCGGTTATGAACGCTTCATGCGCCATAGCGAGGCGATTTTCCGCATCGGATTTGAAAAGCTCGGGCACGTGCCGTTCGAAACCTTCGGCAGCATGGTGCGCATAGCGCCCGACCTGGCGCGCCTGCGCGGTGACCGCAGCGTCTACGCCACGGCGGCCCGCTATGTGCGTCATCCCTGGTTGCGCTTCGCCCTGAGCTTTCATCCGCTGTTCGTCGGCGGCAATCCCTTCACCACCACTTCGGTCTACAGCCTGATCTCGTTCCTGGAACGGCGCTGGGGGGTTCATTTCGCGATGGGCGGCACCGGCGCACTGGTGCGCGGGATGGTCGAACTCATTCGCGGGCAGGGCGGCGCCATCCGCTATCACAGCGAGGTCGGCGAGATCATCGTGGAATCGGGCCGGGCCACCGGCGTGCGGCTGGCGTCCGGCGAAACCATCGCGGCTGATATCGTGGTGTCCAACGCCGATGTTGCCTGGACCTACCAGAAGCTCCTGGCGGCAACGCCCCGCAAGCGCTGGACCGACCGCAAACTGGAAAATGCGCGCTATTCCATGAGCCTGTTCGTATGGTATTTCGGAACCCGTAGAAAATACGCCGATGTTCCGCACCACACGATCCTTCTTGGACCGCGCTACCGCGAACTTATCGCCGACATATTCGACCGCAAGATTCTGGCGGAGGATTTCAGCCTCTATCTGCACCGCCCCACCGCAACCGATCCATCGCTGGCGCCAGATGGCTGCGACGCTTTCTATGTGCTGTCGCCTGTGCCGCATCTGGACAGCGGCGTGGACTGGGTCACGCAGGCCGAACCCTATCGCCGCGCCATCGCGCGCCGACTTTCCGAGACGGTGCTGCCAGGGCTGGAGGATCAGATCGTCACCTCCAGGGTCTTTACGCCGCAGGATTTTCGTGATCGCCTGCTGTCCGTGAAAGGCGCGGCTTTCGGCCTTGAGCCGGTCCTGACACAGAGCGCGTGGTTCCGGCCTCATAACAGGAGCGAAGATGTCGATCGGCTCTACTTCGTCGGCGCGAGCACCCATCCCGGTGCGGGAGTGCCCGGCGTATTGTCCTCCGCCCGCATCCTCGACCGGCTTGTTCCTCATGCCGACGCGCTCTGACTTCGCAAGCGCAGCGGACCGCGCTGCCTGCCGCGCGATGATCCGCACCGGCTCCAAATCCTTCCATGCCGCTTCGCTGTTGCTTCCTGCCCGGGTGCGCGAGGCGGCTTATGCGCTTTACGCCTTTTGCCGTCTGTCCGACGATCTGGTGGACGTGGAGGGCGGCACGTCGGACGCGATCATGCGGCTGCGCGACCGGCTGGATCTCGCTTATGCGGGCAGTCCCGCCAACAGCGCCATTGACCGTGCCTTCGCCGACACGGTCTGGCGCCATGCACTGCCGCGCGCCCTGCCTGAAGCGCTGATCGAAGGGCTGGAATGGGATGTGGCGGGCGTGTCCTGCGAGACGTTGGATGACGTCTATGCCTATTCAGCGCGGGTCGCCGGTTCGGTTGGGGCCATGATGACGGTGCTGATGGGGGTGAGGGACGCCGATGTGTTGGCGCGCGCCTGCGATCTGGGGGTGGCGATGCAACTGACCAATATCGCGCGCGATGTCGGAGAGGACGCGCGGGCAGGGCGGCTGTATTTGCCGCGCAACCTGTTGCGGGAGGCGGGGATCGATCCCCGCACGTGGCTGGCGGCGCCGCAGTGGCGGCCAGAGATCGGCGCGGTTGTTTCCGCGCTTTTGCGGGATGCCGACAGGCTCTACCGGCGGGCGGAAGGCGGTATCGCCGGCCTACCGGCATCCTGCCGGCCGGCCATTTTCGCCGCACGCCATATCTATGCGGAGATTGGCATGGAAATCGCGCGCAACAATTTCGATCCGGTCACAGCCCGCGCGCGTGTATCGGGGCGGCGCAAGTTGGCGCTGATGGCGCAAGCCCTGGGGGATGCGGTCCGCGCGCGGCCTTCAGCGGCCAGGCCGGCGCTGGCCCAGTCGCAGTTTCTCGTTGATGCGGCGGCATTGTCTCGGCCCAGCGCCGCTGCCGGTGGAATTTCCGGTCAGGTGCTTTGGGTCGCGGAATTGTTCATAACGCTGCAGCAGCGGGAGCGGCAGCGCGGCGTCCGCGCCTGACGGAGCTTATGGGCAGGCGATTGGCATGAACACAATCTTCCTGATGGAATTCCTTCTGTTCGATGGCGCGGCGCTGGCCTGGGCGGGCTGGGAATTATGGTCCGTCCGTCCCAGCCGGGACGAAGGGGCGAAAGAACGCGATGCGGAGTCAAAAGAATCTGCGCGGCATTCGGAACGGTAGCATCGCGCGCACCACTGGTGCGGCGAAGCGGTCCAGCGACAGGCTTTCGTGAAACAGGTCGGCATTTTCACCCCATAGCCGCGATTTGATCAGGCTCCTGGCATAGAAGGGCGTGTCCTCGAATGTCCGCGCCACACGCGGCTTATGTCCGGCATCCGCCCTTGTATGCCTGGCAATGCGCCAGGCGGTGGATTTCAGCGTGACGCCGGGCGGCGGTGTCATCGGCGT